>NZ_JAHBDP010000103.1:0-38908 GCF_019956495.1 Pseudomonas sp. BF-B-26
GGGGTCGGGGACGCCTGCTGCGCCGTTGTTGCCGGGGCCGATGAAGATGGCGGATGCCGATAAGGCCGGCAAAGTCCCGATACCGCTGCCAAAACGCCTGAACGAGTCCGGCATCACGCCGTTGTGCGGCAAACAAAGCAACGGCGCCTGCAGCCGTAAGGATTGCACATGCATGTAAAAGCGTTGAACGCCCTCCTCGCCGAACCCCGCCATTCGTTCGAGCAACTGCCGAGAGAACCGTCGAGCCAGACACTGTGCTTCATCATCGACCGCACCCGCCAGCCTGAGGCCACGAGCCGCCTCTACCGCGTCGGCGAACCGATGAACTCCCAAGGCTTGTTCATCGGCACTGATTTCGCCGAGATCGCCGCTGACGGCCCCTTGTGGCTCAACGCGCCATGGGGCAGCCGCCTGGCCGCCGAAGCCGCAAAGCTTTGTGAAGAAAACTTTTCCGGCATCGCCCTGACCACTGACGACCCAGCCAAAGCACTAGCCCATGCGCGCTGGCTGTTACGCGCCAATGACGGTTCCGGCGGCCAAAGCCTGCTGAGCTATCACAAGCCAAGCCTGTGGGCCGCACTGGCCTATACCGCTGGCGAAACCTCGCACCAGCTCTTCGGTCCGTGGCATCTCGTCTACACCCCTGCGCCGACTCATTTCGGTGCTGGCAACGGTAATTGGTTGAGCTGGCGCCCGGTCTCGGAACTCGAATGGCTGCGCGACGCCTCAGCGTTCAACATCCCGGACGATGCACCAAAGGTTCAAGAGCGATTGGGCTGGGTCTACTGGGTTGATGAGCAATACGCCGCATTTGGCGAGCCGACTGACGAAGAGCTGCCCAACGTCGCGGAAAACCTTGATGTGCTGGTCAATCACAACATCTACGAAGGCCGGCATTTGCTCAAACTGGCCCACATCGCCAATGGCCCGCGGCTCGAAACACAGCCCCAGGCCATGGCCATCCTGCAATCCAGGGAAGAGTCGTTCATCAAGGTTGAACAGCTGAAGCAACTCGCTACCAGCGCCGCCTGATGAACCCGTCTGCGTAACAAATGAATGGAAGCATTTATGGAATCCAATACCAGCGCTGTACCTACTGCACCAACAGCCGAAGAAACCTGTGCGAAGCCGCCACGGGATCTCGGTGAGCAGCCCGATGCACCTGATGAAACGCCCGGCTCTCATGACAAAGTAAAAACGCCGTGTTCAACAACCTACGGCAGCGCGATTTATGACACCGAAAATGAATCGTTCTGGCTACTGCCGGAGCGCACGACTTCGGCGCTTAAAGAAGCGGCCAATGACCTGGACCAAAAAGTAAGTTCAAGCAAGTCTGCCGAGGAACGCAAAAAAGGCCTCTACAGCACAGGATTGCTTGAATACTTCCTTGAGCCCAAATTGGGCAACTTTCTCGCGGGCGAAGAGCAAGCGCGAATGCTCGAGATTGAAACGCAATACCCAAGCATCAGTGACCTGGATGCCACGTTGCTGGAGGCGCAGCAACAGAGAAAGGCTGCAACACCACCGGCTCCGGCTCCTTCGACGCCTCTAACCCGACTTGAACAGGATGACATCAAAAAGTCCGAGTGGATGGCAGCGCAACAAGACGCAACGCGGGTGCACAGTGTTCATGCTGAATGGCAAAAGTTGAAGCGCACCGCCATCGTCGCCGCTAAAGAAAAGGGTTACGCCTACGAAAGTGGAAGTCTGTACTCCCCTGAATCCATGGCAGCGCGCGAGGGCGTTCAGAAATACCTTAAAGCTCGAGAAACCTTACTCAAAGAAAAAGACCTGGCCACACTAGGCTCGGCTGAACTCGCGCCGCTGCTGGCTGAAGACAAGAAGCGACTAGACGAGGTCGCGAGTTGCGGGGCGAATAACCAACTCCCTCTTTGTACGTACGTGCGCGATCAGGAAGCACAGCGTTTAAAAAGAAAAGCGATCTATGTTGCTTACCTTGAGTCCATTACCAGCGTTGCTCAATACGGAATTGCCTTACCCGAATTCGCCCTGATTCCCGCGAGCGGTGCTTCGGTCGAAGGCGGCGTAGACCTGTTCAAACAATACCTGGAGCTTGAGAAAAAGCAGACAGAGGTCAACGAACGCCTTAGCAAAAAATATAAAGGCTGGATCGAAGCAAGCGGCCGGCAGGCCAAAGCGCCGGCCAACCTAGTTTCCCTCGAGCGCGCCGAATGGGACCGTCTGCAGGCAGATAAAGAAAAGTTACGGCTGCAAGCCGAGAAAAACATGGAAACGGCACCTGTTCGTCGGCATCTGTTGTGGGAGCCCGAGCAGTTCCAGGCCAAACCGATGGATCGGCTGGTCAAGGATGGTTTTCCGCTTCATGAAATGAGCATGCTGGATGACCTCAAGAAACCGTTGACTTACCTGAGCATGTATTCGCTTCCAAGACTTCAGGCCACCGTCAAGAACGACTGGAAAAAGGTCGGCGCCAAAGTCAAAGATTTGACCAAGCGCCCAGGTAACAGCACTGGCAAAGCCGCCACCGACAGTGAATTGAATTTGTTCGGCCAATGGCTCGAACAGGAAGGCGCTCTGCGGATCAAGGACCAGGAAAGCGACTGGTTTTCCCCCGAAGGCTGGTTCGAGATCGAAAAGTTTTACACCTTTCTGCAAACCAAGAATTACAAAGTCACTGCCCTTGATAGTGCCGGCAGCCGCAAGGAATGGGGTGTACGCCTGCAACAGGTGTTGTTCAAAGACAACGTGCGCAAGACCTTTCGCATTTTTGATATCAGCCCCCAAGCGCAACTGGTTCGCTGCCTGACGTCGTCATCCACTGAGATCATTCACGGGTCAACAAAAGTCGAAGGCCCCGCTTTTAGCCTGGCGGAAGGATTTAAAGCCTCGGCCAAAGCGTCATTCGGCGTCGACCTCGCCCGTGGTGAAGTCGAACTGTTTAAAGTCGATCTGCCTGAACGCAGCAAAGCCAAAGAAATCACGTTTACCTATCTGGACGGTAATAGCGTCCAACAAACACTCAATCTGGGCCGGTTTTCGTTGTATCTCGGCGCCAAGGCCTGGGGCTATGCCGGCGCCTCGCTGCTGCTTTCCTCCGAGATAGCGCTGGACGTCGGCAACGCGGGATTCCATTTGGCTCCGCCAGAACCCGTGGTACGGACCGGAGACAAACGCGATTTCGTCCACACCGAAACCAGCGATCAAATCAAGGGAGTCAATACAAACCTGCAAGTGCAGAATGGAGGCAAAGCCGCCTTCAATTTATTCGCCGGTTTGCAATCGGGAATCATGGTGACCGGCGCCTTGAACTGGGCCCCGCCTTCCGAAGTCGCCCTGCTGCAAAGGGCCCCTACATCAGGGTCCAAAGACTCAATGAAGACCAACGAGTGGTTCAGCCTCGCTCGTTTGACCGCAGAACTCAATGTGGCCGCAGGTTTGGGGGCAAAGGGCGAAGCGAGTATTTCGTTGCATGACGGCCGGTTGATTTTGGTACTGAAGGCTTCGTTGGTAGCCGGCCCCGGTGTGGGTGGGGCTTTCAAGTTTGAAGTGGGTTACGACGCAGTGACAGAGTTGATCAACTTGTTCCGCCGCGAGCTTTATAAAAACAATCAAAATCCTTTCTTTTCCATCGATAAAAATACAAACGATTACATGTCCAAGCTAAATGCCTTGGCCATTTGCGGCTTTGATATCCCTATGGTCTATATCATGGGAGTGGATGCAGTCATGGCCCTTTATGAGAGTTTGACCGCTACCGGCAAGGGAGGGCCGATTGCAGATACTATTATTTATTATGCGAACCAAGCAGAATTGGAGGAATGGTGCGTTAACGCGATTCCGGGTGCTTTGGGCCCGCTATTAATGACTTTAATTAGCCCTGCAGACGAATTCAGTATTAGCAGCACCAATTCATCGGGCGATACAGCGAAAGCAGAACGCAAATACGACAAAAGCCAAGCGCACTTGATACAACAAAAAGCTATTGAGCGTATTCTTAGATGGATATTAGATAACGCAAAAAAACAGAATACCGTCGATAAAGCCCAGAGCCAGTTTGAGGAGATCTGCATGCGCATGAATCGCTTTGGATTAAAACCAGCGAATGAAAGGCAATTTTATTGCGAAAATCGGCTGGCGCTTGATAACTTTATGTCAGACGCTGTTCTAAGACTTGCCAATCCAAGAAACGATCAAATGCGTGCTCGATATACTCAACATGTGAAATTATTAGGCTCGAATAGTGATAATTACTGCCAGCGCAGTCAATTTTATGGCCGAACATATATACCCGCTGGCAAAGCCAAGTACATTGCTCCAGACCAGTAGAAACTGAGGACAACACATGCGCCAAAAATTCACACTCGCTACTGCAGTTTTTTCGCTGCTTTTTTCTTGCCAATTGTTTGCAAAACCTACAGCTGAATTGAATGCAGCCAAGCAAACGGGAATAGTTCTTTACAATCAGTACAAGATGGCGCCTGCAATACAGTATTTGACGATAGCCGCAACAGGTGGGGATGCGGAATCCCAGTACTATTTAGCTGAATCAATTAGAAATACAAAACGCTACATGACCGAGGACGCTCAAAAGTGGTACGAGGAATCAGCAAACCAAAATAACGTTTATGCGATGATACAGCTCGGACGAAGTGATGATAATCTCTGCGTCAACATGGGCAACTGTCCTGAAAGTACAAAAACACCGGCGCAATGGTTGAAAGGCGCGCTAGATTTGACGAAACCTGTTGCTGAAAGTGGTGATCCCGAAGCGATGTACTTAATGTACGAACTAACGCTTAAGGATGAATGGCTGGAGAAATCTGCAAATTCTGGATATGCATTAGCTCAATACTGGATGGCAATTGGAACCAGGCAAGGAGACGGTTTCTTCTTGCCGTGGAAGCGGCATGAGGCAATTGGAAATTGGCTGAAACTATCTGCAGAAGGAGGATACCCCCCTGCAATGATGGAATACGCTGCGTTTATTTATGAAGACCAAGGTGATTTAACAGTCGCTCGCCATTGGATTGTCGAAGCAGCTAATAAAGGGTACGAGTCAGGCGTTAGCAGTTACGGCGCATACTCAGCCCATTCACCATCGCTTTACGACTTCCCATTAGATAGGGTTAAAGGTTATGCGTTGACCTCGCTACTATCTGAACTTGACGGTGGCGGAGATGTACAGGTTTACGTAAATGAAACCCTTCCGGAAATTGCCGAAAAAATGACACCGGATGAAATTTCAGAAGCTAACGATTTTGCAAAGAACTGGAAGGCCACTCATCCCCCCCTGTCGTTTTTCCCGGAAAAATTGAGCCGTTAACGTTGATAAAGAAAAGTCTATTTACCGCTATGTTGATTATTGCGTTTGCAAATCCAGCATCCGCCGAACTTTCCTCGGAACAGCTATCAGCAAAAACACAAGGGATTACTTTCTACAACCAATACAAAGCTGTTTCTGCCACCCCCTTCCTGACCATTGCTGCGGAAGCCGGCGATCACGAAGCACAATATTATTTGGGTGAATCGCTCAGGAGGAAAAATCATTATATGAATCCTGAAGCACGAAAATGGTATGAGGCCTCTGCCGCACAGGGGGATCTTTACGCCATGATTCAGCTTGGGCGTAGCGAAAAAGATCTATGTACGTTTTCAAATGATTGCCCTCCTGATCAAAAAAAGCCCATTGAGTGGTTGAATCAAGCTAAAAATATAGCCATGCCCAAAGCAATTCAGGGTGATGCGGAGGCTATGTATATATTGTACGAGTTAACTTTAGACGACGCCTGGCTTGAAAAGGCTGCCATGGCAGGTAACGCACTTGCTCAATACTGGATGGGAGTAGGTTACCAACAAGGTGAAGGTTTTTTCCTGCCATGGAAACGTGGAGAGGCCGTGGCAAAATGGTTTAAAGCTTCCGCCGAAGGTGGTTATCCAAAGGCAATGATGGAATACGCCGCAATACTATTTGAAAGTGGGGATATTGAAGGTTTCCGGCATTGGATTGAACAAGCAGCGTTGGTCGGTTACGCGGATACGGTTTATGGATACGGATCTGATATCGCGCATGAACCCGACACCTATGGATTCCCGCTCGATATCATAAAGGGCTATGCACTTGTATATTTACTCTCAGAGCTTGATGGTGGCGGCGGAATGCAAGTCAATGTCGAATACAAACTTCCTCTAATCGCTGCCAAAATGACACCTGAACAGATAATAGAAGCTAAAGAGTTCGCAAAAAAATGGAAGTCCACCCATCCACCCCTATCATTTTTTCCTGACAAATTGAGTCGCTAACTTCAATGAGCACCCACTTAGTATGCGCGTTATTAATTACTGCCATTTCAAGTGGTGCATTCGCGCAAACATCCTTGGAACAACAAGCAGAAAAAGAACAAGGATTGATTCTCTACAATCAAAACAAAGCTGTTTCTGCTGCCCCCTTCCTTACAGTCGCCGCTCAGGCCGGGGATCACGAGGCACAATATTTTCTGGGGGAATGTCTCAGAAAGAAAAATCACTACATGAATCTTGAAGCGCGCAAGTGGTACGAGGCATCTGCTGCTCAAGGTGATTTGTATGCAATGATTCAGCTTGGACGCAGCGAGAATCTATGCGAACTCTCGCAGGACTGCCCTACTCGCAAAAAAACGCCCATTGAATGGCTAAATGAAGCGCAGCGTTTGGCCAAGCCGAAAGCCGAGCAAGGCGACGCTGAAGCCATGTTCATAATGTATCAACTAACAATTGATCAAGACTGGTTAGAGAAGTCCGCAAATGCCGGCAACGCCATTGCACAGTATTGGATGGCAATTGGTGAACAAGAAGGGAGTGGGGTTTTTCTACTGCCTTGGAAGCGCTCAGAATCTATTGCCAAGTGGCTAAAAGCTTCTTCTGAAGGAGGTTACCCTAAAGCAATGATGGCTTACGTTGCGGCCCTGTACAAAGAAGGTGACATGGCAGGGGTACGTCATTGGCTGGAAGAAGCGGCAAAAACTGGAGAGCAGAATGCTGTAAGTACCTATGGCGCCTATTTGACTCACACTCCTGACAGGGTCGGCTACCCTTTAGACCTGGTGAAAGGTTACGGACTGGTGTCCCTTTTGAAGGAACTTGATGGCGGAGGCAGCGCTCAGGTTTACCTTGAAGAAAAACTACCTGAAATAGCGGCAAAAATGACGCCAGAACAAATAAAAGAAGCTAACGAATTTGCAAAAAACTGGAAAGCAACTCATCCACCCCTGTCGTTTTTCCCCGAAAAACTGAGCCGTTAATATTGATGAAGAGAAGTCTATTTACCGCCATATTGATTATTGCGTTTGCAAATCCAGCATCCGCCGAACTTTCCTCGGAGCAGCAATCAGCAAAAGTGCGGGGAATAATTCTCTACAATCAATACAAGGCTGTTTCTGCTACCCCCTTCCTGACCATTGCTGCGGAAGCCGGCGATCACGAAGCACAGTATTATCTGGGCGAAGCAATACGAAAAAACAAACGATATATCGACACAGCGGCCAAAGATGCCTACGAGGCTTCCGCTAATCAAGGCAATATTTATTCAATGATTAGACTAGGCCAGATGGAGAGTGATCTCTGTGCAACCAGGAATAACTGCCCAAAAAGTCAAAAACCCCCTAGGGAATGGCTGGCAAGCGCAAAATCATTGGCCGCCAAGGAAGCCGTACAAGGCAATGCCGAATCAATGTATTTAATGTACGAGATTACTGGCGATAAAAAATGGCTGGAGCAATCAGCGGAAAATGGCTTCGCACTATCACAATATTTATTGGCAACTGACTATCGTGAAGGAGGAGGTTTTTTTCTATTGCCTTCAAGTCGAGCAGATGCAGTTGAACGCTGGATGAAAGCCTCTGCGGAAGGTGGATATCCTAGGGGAATGAGTGGACTGGCAGCGGCCTTGCTAGAAAAAAAGGACCCTGACGGCGCTAGAAACTGGACCGAACGAGCTGCAGCTACAGGGTTTGTGGAGGCCATTTTTAACTACGGCTACTATTTATCTGGAAAAAACACCGACTTCGAATTTCCAGTAGACCTTTTGAAATCGTATGCACTTCTTTCGCTCTTCCTTGAACTTGATGGCGGCGGCGGTGCTAAGGAAGATGCAGAATACGTTATATCCAAAATCAAAGATAAAATGAATAAAGCTCAATTGGATGAGGCAGATAGATTTGCTGCCAACTGGAAAAAAACTCATCCAGCCCTTTCGTTTTTCCCTTTCAAGCTAAGCCGCTAAACAACCCATGAAACAAAAATTAGTAATCGCTATTATCTGGATTTTCTCAGTGGCTGCACATGCGCATGTTTCCGCAGATTCGCAGCTTGCAAAAAAACAAGGCTTGGTGCTTTACAATCAGCTCAAAGCCATTTCTGCAGTACCCTATCTGAAAGCAGCAGCTGAAAGTGGCGATCATGAAGCCCAATACTATCTAGGCGAAGCTTTACGCAAAAACAACAAATATATAACTCCAGAAGCCCAGAGCGCGTATGAAGCGTCGGCTTCCCAAGGAAATGTATATGCAATGATAAGATTGTCTCAGCGCAATAACGATCTCTGCGTTGAGATGAACAACTGCTCAGGTGAAAAAAAATCGCCAAACGAGTGGTCCAAAAGTGCCTTAGAGGCTGCTACGAAAGAAGCTGAAAAAGGTGACGCCGAGGCTATGTATTTGATGTACCGGATAACCGGAGACGACAAATGGTTTGAAAAATCCGCAGACGGAGGTTTTGCGCTAGCGCAGTACTATCTAGCGGCGGAATATCGTGAAGGTAAAGGTTTCTTCCTGACACCTTCAAAACGCGCGGATACGGTCGAACGTTGGATGAAGGCATCTGCGGAGGGTGGCAACCCTCAAGGTATGTTGGCGTATGCTGCGATTCAGGGTCGAAAAAAGGACTGGGAGCAATTCAGGTCGTGGAATGAAAAAGCTGCAATGACTGGATATGTCAGCGCTGTATATGGTTATGGCTCTTACTTAGCAGGACAATCGCCGGAATACGGCTTTAAGGAGGATCTAGTAACTGCCTATGCATCCATTTCCTGGGTGCTTGAACTAGACGGTGGGGGCGGCATGCGAGAATTTGCACAAGATGAACTTCCTGAAATCGCGGCAAAAATGACTGGGGAACAGATCGAAAAATCAAAAAAAACCCTGACGGAATGGAAAGCAACCCGCCCACCACTATCCTTCTTCCCTGACAAGCTATGAACTATTAACACTATGAAAGCGTATTTTTTCGTAGCCCTCTTCGCGATCGGTATGTCCTCAGAGGTTAGCGCACAATCTACTTCGGACCTGAAGTCCGCTAAAGCACAAGGCATCACACTTTATAATCAGTTCAAAACAAGTTCAGCAGTGCCATTCCTTGAATTAGCGGCACAATCAGGTGATCACGAAGCCCAGTATTATCTTGGCGAAGCGCTTCGTAAAGTCAAACGGCATTTTACACCTGAGGCACAGAGCGCTTATGAAGCATCTGCACTTCAAGGCGATATATATTCAATGATTAGACTCTCTGAAAACAAGAACGATCTTTGTGTTGTTATGAAGAACTGTCCCAAAGGTCGAATAGAACCAACTGAATGGCGAAAAATGGCATTAGATGCTGCTAAAAAAGAAGCGGCCAAAGGAGATGCAGAAGCCATGTATCTGTTGTTTCGCCTAACTGGAGACGACAAGTGGCTTGAGCAATCAGCGGAGAGTGGATATGCCTTCGCACAGTATTACCTGGCAACCGGGTACCGTGATGGAAAAGGGTTTTTCCTGCTTCCATCAAAGAGAGCAGAAGTAGTTGAACGCTTAATGAAAGCATCTGCTGAAGGTGGCTATCCTTTAGGCATGATGGGGTATGTAGAAGTTCTTGCGTACAAAAAAGATTTTGAAACGCTCAGATTCTGGAATGAAAAGGCTGCGAAAGCTGGATATGCAAGTGCTGTATTCGGATATGGTTCTTTTTTATCTAAGAACCCATCAGAACTCGGATTTCCTTATGACCCAGTAAAATCATACGCTTTAATTTACACGCTACTTGAGCTTGACGGTGGTGGCGGCTTGCAAGATTACGCTAACGACATGCTCCCTGAAATCGCAGCAAAACTAACGCCTGAACAAATCGAACAAGCAAAGCAGATGTCGAAAGAATGGAAAGCAACACACCCGCCGCTATCATATTTCCCAGATAAATTATGAAGCAGCGATCAGTTCTCCGCCTTCGCCCCCCTTCCTGACAGTATGAGCAGCAAATGCAAGCGAAAAGATTCTTCATGTTCGGACTTCTAGCTCTGACTTTTTCAGCAACTGTGGAAGCCCGACTTACACCACAACAAGACGAAGCCAAGACACAAGGCTTAATACTTTACAATCAATATAAAGCTATTTCTGCTACTCCTTTTCTAGCCGTTGCTGCTGAGGCGGGAGATCACGAAGCGCAATATTATTTGGCTGAGTCACTCAGAAAGAAAAGCCGCTACATGGATGCTGAAGCACAGAAGTGGTATGAGGCTTCGGCAGCGCATGGTGATATTTACGCAATGATTCGGCTAGGTCGCAGTAACAGCGACCTCTGCCAACAATTTAAAAACTGCCCCGCAGGACAAAAGACACCCGCCGAATGGTTGGTACAAGCTGACAAAGCTGCTTTGCTCGACGCGGAAAAAGGCGACCCTGAGTCCATGTATCTGATGTATGAGATCTCTCTGGATCGGGCTTGGTTAGAAAAGTCCGCTAACGCCGGTTATTCGATAGCGCAGTACTGGATGGCTGTCGGAGAGCGCCAGGGAGAAGGTTTCTTTCTTCTCCCTGGAAAACGCCAGGAATCTGTTCGCAACTGGTTGAAACGCGCCTCAGAAGGTGGGTATCCAGTGGCCATGATGGATTATCTGCAAATTTTGTTCGAAGAGGGTGACATGGAAGGTATTCGTCACTGGTTGCAGGTCGCAGCAGAGACCGGTGAGCAGCGGGCCGTGAGCAATTATGGCGCTTACATCGCACACATGCCCGACAAGGTCGGCTACCCCTTGGATCTGGTGAAAGGTTATGCCCTTTTTTCCTTGTTGAAAGAACTAGATGGTGGCGGCAACATTCAGGATTACGTCCAGCAAAAGCATAAAGAAATTGCCGAGAAAATGACGGCTGAACAGATCGAAAATTCAGAGAAGGTGGCGCAAGAGTGGAAAGTATCACATCCTCCCCTATCGTTTTTTCCTGACAAGTTGAGCCGTTAACTTTGAGAAAAATGTTTCTTGCATTCGGTCTGTTATGAAAAAACTCATTATCGGTGCATTATTCGCTTTGGCTTTATCAGGCAACGCAAACGCACACCTTACTCCAGATGAGCAAGCTGCTAAATCGCGAGGAATCTTGCTATTCAATCAATATAAAAATGCGCAATTTGAGTTACGTATTGCAGCTGAAGCTGGAGATGCAGAAGCACAGTTTTATCTAGCCGAAAGACTACGCAAAGAAAAGCAGTTTATGACCGCCGAAGCTCAAAAGTGGTACGAAGAATCAGCAAACCAAAATAACATTTATGCGATGATACAGCTCGGGCGAAGTGGTGATAATTTCTGCATCAACATGGGCAACTGCCCTAAAAGCACAAAAACACCGGCGCAATGGTTGAAAGGCGCGCTAGATTTGACTAAACCTGTTGCTGAAAGTGGTGATCCCGAAGCGATGTACTTAATGTATGAACTAACGCTTAAGGATGAATGGCTGGAGAAATCTGCAAATTCTGGATATGCATTAGCTCAATACTGGATGGCAATTGGAACCAGGCAAGGAGACGATTTCTTCTTGCCGTGGAAGCGGCATGAAGCAGTTGGAAATTGGCTGAAACTATCTGCAGAAGGAGGATACCCCCCTGCAATGATGGAATACGCTGCGTTTATTTATGAAGACCAAGGTGATTTAACAGTCGCTCGCCATTGGATTGTCGAAGCAGCTAATAAAGGGTACAAGTCAGGCGTTAGCAGTTACGGCGCATATTCAGCCCATTCACCATCGCTTTACGACTTCCCATTAGATAGGGTTAAAGGCTATGCGTTGACCTCGCTACTATCTGAACTTGACGGTGGCGGAGACGTACAGGTTTACGTAAATGAAACCCTTCTGGAAATTGCCGAAAAGATGACACCGGATGAAATTTCAGAAGCTAACGATTTTGCAAAGAACTGGAAAGCGACTCATCCACCCCTGTCGTTTTTTCCGGAAAAGTTGAGCCGTTAACATTGATTAAGAAAATTCTATTTACCGCACTGTTGATTATTGCGTTTGCAAACCCAGCATCCGCCGAACTTTCCTCGGAACAGCAAGCAGCAAAAGTACAAGGAATAATTCTCTACAATCAGTACAAAGCTGTTTCTGCCACCCCCTTCCTGACCATTGCCTCAGAAGCCGGTGATCACGAAGCCCAGTATTATCTGGGAGAATTGCTCAGGAGAAAAAACAACTACATGACCCCTGAAGCGCGAAAGTGGTACGAAGCTTCTGCTGCTCAAGGCGACTACTACTCAATGTTTCAGCTCGCCACAGCTGGAGGGGACCTTTGCGCGGTAGCAAATAAATGTCCTTCTGGAATTAAAAGTGCTGGCGATTGGTTAGAGTTACTAATAAAAACGGCGGAGCCTCGGGCGATGAAGGGGGATGCCGAAGCAATGGCCATCATGTATAACGCGAAGTCTGATCTAACATGGCTAGAAAAATCGGCAGAAGCAGGCTACGCCCCGGCACAATGGCTGTTAGCCAATCGTTATTCGGAGGGAGAAGGTAGTTTTTTACTACCGTGGAATCGTAAATCCGCGGAAGAGAAGTGGTTGAAAGCATCTTCAGAAGGTGGATACCCAAAGGCCATGATCGAATACATTTCTATTTTGTATCAGCGTGGTGATATGGAAGGCGTTCGTCATTGGCTTGAGATCGCTGCAAAAACTGGTTACCAAGACGCTGTAAGTAGCTACGGCGCTTATCTTTCTCATACCCCTGATAAAGTCGGATACCCTATCGACCTCATAAAAGGCTATGCGCTGGTATCGTTACTGAAAGAGCTAGACGGAGGTGGGAACGTCCAAGTTTATGTCGAAGGAAAACTTCCTCTTATTTCGGAAAAGATGACACCCGAACAAATCACCGAAGCCAATCATTTTGCTAAAGAGTGGAAAGCCACACACCCACCACTTTCCTTCTATCCTGAAAAATTAGGCCTGTAACTTTGATTTCTAGAATCTATCCACAGACGCATCAAGGGATACAACCGCATCTATGGGCACACTCTATAAAAACCAGAGTCGCACTAACAATTTTCATTCTATTTATGATGAGCTGCCACGCCCGAGCAGATCTTACCCCTCAGCAGCAACAGAACAAAATTCAGGGCTTGGTCCTTTACAATCAATACAAAATTGCTACTTCTGAGCTCACGATCGCAGCAGAAGCGGGAGACAGAGAAGCCCAATTTTATTTAGCAGAAGAGTTACGTCAACAGAAGCAATACATTACCGCAGACGCCCAAAAATGGTACGAAGCGGCGGCGGCGCAAGGTGACTACTACGCAATGTTTAAACTTGCGACATCAAAAAGTGACTTGTGTAACACAATGAACAATTGCACTAAAGGCACGAAGAACCCAGGTGAATGGCTCGAGCATCTATGGAAAATCGCTGAGCCTAAAGCGGATAGCGGCGACGGCGAAGCGATGTACATCATGTATCTCGCTACAACCAAATTGGACTGGCTTGAAAAATCAGCCGTAGCTGGCTATGCACAGGGTCAATGGCTACTGGCAAATCGATACAAAGAAGGAGAAAGCTTTTTTTTACCCTGGAAACGTCAAGAAGTTATTGGGCAATGGTTGAAAGCCTCCGCAGAAGGTGGTTTTCCAAAAGCAATGCTTGAGTTTTCAGCATACCTTTATGAGAACGGAGGTGATCTCAGCATTGCACGTCATTGGATTGAAGAAGCAGCAAAATCGGGGTATGAAACAGGTGTGAGTAGCTATGGTGCTTACTTGGCACACGCGCCATCGCTTTACGATTTCCCGCTCGACTTGGTTAAAGGGTACGCGTTGACATCCCTACTCACCGAGCTCGATGGAGTAGGAAACATCAAACCCTATGTGGACGAAGTTCTACCCGAAATAGCTGCAAAAATGTCCCCTGGACAAATCGACGAAGCTAAGATATTTGCTAAGAAGTGGAAAGACTCTCATCCCCCACTTTCATTTTATCCAGACAAACTTGGATACTGAGAGACCAGTTACTTGACGACTGAGCTCAGTCTTGGGCCGGCTTCTTCTGAAGTAATTATTTTGGCAGATATGTCGCCGAGTTTATCGCCGGCGCTTATAAAAAAAACGAGTCGCATGTACCTATGAAAAATCTCCGAATAATCGCTCTGTTCCTACTATTTTTTTCAGGCGCTTCATGCGCAGGCCTCACCGTTGTTGAACAAGCAGCGAAAACTCGGGGATTGATGCTGTTCAATCAATATAAAGATGCCCAATCCGAATTGCGGATTGCAGCAGAAGGCGGAGATGCAGAGGCTCAATTCTATTTGGCCGAAGAACTGCGTAAAGAAAAGCAACATATTACTATCGATGCCTATAAATGGTATGAGGCTGCCGCCGAACAAGGTGATTTTTACGCAATGATCCGACTTGGCAGGAGTAACAGCGATCTATGCAGGACCATGAACAACTGCCCAAGTGGAAAAAAGAAGCCCGACGAATGGTTGGCAGAAGCGACAACGATCGCAAAAGAAAAAGCAGATCAAGGTGACGCTGAATCACTATATATAATGTATGAATTAACAGCCGACCGGAAATTGTTAGAAAAATCTGCTAATGCTGGAAGTCCCGTCGCGCAATATCGGATGGCTATCGGTGATCGTCAAGGGGAAGGTTTTTTGCTTCCTTGGAAGCGCCAGCAATCGGTTGAGACTTGGTTTTTAGCCTCCGCAAAAGGCGGAAACCCTAAAGCAATGATGCAGCTCTTTGGAATATACCGAGAAAGAGGAGATCTAGAACAGGCCCGATATTGGGTAGAGCAAGCGGCTTCGACAGGATATGAATCCGGCGTTTATAACTATGGTTATTTTTTGGCTGTCGAGCCTAATACATTAGATTTTACGATGGATAAAACTAAAGGCTACGCATTAATTTCGCTATTGAAAGAACTCAATGGCGGAGGAACTGCTCAGGTTGATGTCGAAGAAACGCTACCGCAAATAGCAAAAGACATGACCCCCAAAGAAGTTGAACATGCAACGCAGCTTGCTAAAAAATGGAAAAACGAGCACCCCCCGCTGTCTTTTTATCCTGAAAAAATCAATTTCTAATATCAACCTCCACTCATAGGAGTTTCAGCGTGTTTAATCTCGCCCTTGGAAGGAGGCTAGACAGCTTGTCTCTGCGATGCGAAATGAAAAAACTCATTATTGGTGCGTTACTTATTTCAGCTTTATCAGGTAACGCAAACGCACACCTTACTCCAGATGAGCAAACTGCCAAAACTCGTGGATTGATGCTGTTTAATCAATACAAGTCTTCCGAGCCGGAACTGCGCATCGCTGCTGAAGCAGGCGATGCTGAGTCGCAGTTTTATCTAGCTGAAGAGCTTCGTCAAAGAAGCCGATACATGACACCTGAAGCGACAAAGTGGCTCGAAGCTGCGAGTGACCAAGGCAATCTCTACGCAATGCTCAGACTTGCTCGATCAGCGAGTGACCTGTGTGCAAGGATGAACAACTGTCCCTCAGGCAAAAAGATGCCTGCTGACTGGCTGAAACAAGCTAGAGAACTAGCTTCATCGAGAGCAAGCCAAGGTGACGCAGAGGCAGCATACGTGATGTATCTCGCGACCGCTGAACTTGAATGGCTTGAAAAGGCTGCCGAGTCTGGCTACGCACTTGGTCAGTGGTTATTGGCCACTCGATACAAGGAGGGTGAAGGTTCGTTTCTCCTCCCTTGGAAACGCGCTGAGTCCGTTGAACACTGGGCAAAGGCGTCTGCCGCAGGTGGAAATCCCAAGGGAATGATGGAATACGCCGCAATCCTTTTCGAAAAAGGTGACGTAGAAGGATTTCGTCATTGGAATGAACAAGCCACGCTACTTGGTTACGCCACAACTGTATACGGATATGGGTCGGATCTTGCCCATGAGCCTGATACGTATGGTTTTCCCTACGATGTAATAAAAGGATACGCGCTGATTTATCTTCTAAAAGAGTTGGACGGCGGAGGCGGCATGGACGCGAACGTTAACGACAAACTACCCAAAATAGCTGCAAAAATGACATCTGAACAAATTGACGAAGCAAAGAAGTTTGCAAAACACTGGAAGGATACGCATCCCCCACTTTCATTTTATCCTGACAAACTTGGATACTGATTTTTCTATCAATTTTCGGCCAATGATAAAAGTCTCTCGGTAACTCAATCCTCCCAGACAAGCCAGCTCCTCAGTAACCTGGCTTGTTCGTTGAGATATAGCGTCAGACCGGCGCCTTCCACCCCATCATCTGCTGCTGCGCAACCAGCAGCAAATCGGACCCATCCTGCGTCAGCAGATAAAGCGCGTGAGTAATGTGTGGAATATCTTGAACATCACCGTTCTTGAAGCATTGGCAATGGAGCGTTTCAAGTAACTGGCTGGCGGCTCGGACACGCTGTAAAGCGGCTTCGAGTATGTCTTGGGGATTGGCCTCGGTGTCGATGACCATTGGGCTTGTCTCGGTAACGCTGCTTTTGATTGAGCGATAGCGATCGGGGAATGCATTTAGCGTTGGCATAGTAATTACTCGAGCATTAATTAGTAATCGCCAGCACCGTGACCAAACGATGGAGGCGGCTGTGTACAGGCTTGGTCAACCGCTAACACTCAAAACGGCTCGCCCGAAAGCGTCCTGCACACAGCCACCATTGCAACGCACTACGAGACATAGAAGTCCGCAGCGCGAATGATGGCACATATATGCGCAGTGTTAATCAGGTGACCAAACCTGTTCGCTGATTTTGCAGCGAGGTCAAACAGTAAACGCTGGCACCTCGCCGACGAAAGACGACAAAGAGTCCGAGCGTGTAGGACCAAGCCGAACCTCCCTCAGTTTTTTTACCGACATGAAACCTCTGTCAGAAACCTCCTCACGACAGGCGGCATTCAGTCGGGTTAACCATCGCTTAACCCCGCGGTCCAAAACTTTACTGGACCGCACGCCCTCAGAGTTCTCTGACGCCCAGTGCGGCAGGTTCGACGCCAATACGTCGAGCTGACTTCCCTCCCGCACCGGAGATCGTTCATGAACATGCGCACCTTGCTGATCACCACCGCCCTCGCCTGCACCGCGTTTTCCGGTCTGGCCCAGGCCAATGACACTTCGAGCTCCCAGGCGGTGCCGTACCACTACGGTATGCCGCTGCACGTGGGCAAGGTCATTAACTTGACCGAACCGTCGACGCTGGACTGTAAAGTGGTCACAGCGGACATGAAGTACATCGATAGCGCCTCGGGCAAGCCTGCGGAAATCTCCTACCGTAAACTTTCCGACGCCTGCAGTTATCAGAACTGACGGAAAGGTCTGATTCAACACTTTGCGGTATTCCGGTGAGGGGTTCTGGCGCTATGCTCTAGCGCCTCCCCTCACTGCCGCAAGGATTCGCCATGCAGTTATCGTTTCGTGCCTTGTCGACTTTTACCGCCGCGCTGTGTTTTCTGCTGGCCCTGATCTGGGGTTTGATGCCCGACTGGTTACTGTCAATCTGGGGTCTTGAATACTCGTTGGCGGTGGGCGTTGTCGCGCGGCGCAGTGCAATGCTGTTCGCGGCATTGGGTGTGATGTTTTATCTGGTTCGAAACGAGTCGCCTTCGACCACCCGCCATGCACTGAGCAACGGCTTCATGGTCGGCTGCTGGGGGCTGGCAGCATTGGGCTTCGGTGAATGGCTCAATGGCCATGCCGGTCCGGGCATATTGCTTGCAGTGATGGTCGAACTGGCGCTGGGTCTGGCGTTTCTCCAGACCAGGCGCGTGTCGATGGAGCTCGAAACCGTGGGTTAAAGCGCTTTGCGGTCTGGATGCAGCGTCTGGGCAATGGTTTGGTGCTGCATGTCAGAGCGCAGTCCAGCGATCAGGTCATTGATTTCTCGACAACCATTTAGCCGTTTGGCATTTATTCCTGTTTTTATTAGATCAAGGTGATCGGTTTCACGATCGGAATACACCTTGACGGTCATCGACAGGTCCGGCGACAGCGTGCATTGACAACGTTTCGGCAAAAAACTGCTTTCAATGATGTTGCGAAGTTCCAAGGCAGAAAGAAACATGGCGACCCTCTCCTTATTGTGAGACTGCCAATCAACAATCGATACTGACGCAATGAAATCCCCGGTCAGCTCAAGACCAGCTAGAGCATAAAACATGCCCGGGATTTCGCCCTGCAGCTCATCGGCAAATCAACGATTTAGCCAAACGACTGCTAAATGGCCTCATGCAATCTGCAAGAAAGGCGTTGCTGTGCCCCTGCAATCCGCATACCTCTCGCGACAAGTTTGCATTGGCCGACGACGCCAGTAAGAATGCGGCCATTCAAGTCAGTATCCGCTGACCCCACTCGCACGCAAGGAGGCATCATGGGTTCGTTGATCCAAATCAATACCGTTGGGCTAATAGTTGCTGGGCTGTCGTGCGCTGCGCACGCCGCGAAACTCGAAGAAGTCGCGCCGTTCCCCAAACCCGAGAGCGGTTTCACCCGCCAGGTCATTCACCTTGCCCCACAGACTCAGGAAGACGGCTACCAGGTCGAAATCCTCGCCGGCAAAACCCTGACCGTTGACTGCAATCGCCAACGCCTGGGCGGCATTCTCGAGGAGAAAAATCTCGAAGGCTGGGGCTACCCGTTCTACCGACTGGAAAAAGTCATCGGCCCGATGAGTACACAAATGGCCTGCCCGGACGGCAAGAGCAAAAAGGACTTCGTGCCGGTGGTCGGTGACGGTTTCATGCTGCGCTACAACAGCAAACTGCCGATCGTGCTCTACGTGCCCAAAGACGTCGAAGTCCGCTACCGGATCTGGTCAGCGTCGAGCAAGGTCGAGAAAGCCGTCCAGGAGTAACCGTTCTGTCCCGTTACAGGAGCGCCATTTTGATTACCTGCCACGTCAAATATGTGATCGATCCGTACCAACTCAGCGAATTCGAAGCCTATGCCAAAGCCTGGCTCGGTATCGTCGAGCGTTTGGGCGGTACGCACCACGGGTACTTCCTGCCTTCCGAAGGCGCGAGCAATATCGCCTACTGCCTGTTCAGCTTTCCGTCACTAGCGGACTACGAAAGCTACCGGCATATCGCGATGACTGACGCCGAAAGCGCCGCACTGGTGGCTTCGCTGGTGGAGAAGAAGTTTATCGTCAGTTACGAACGGACCTTTCTGCGCCCACTGCTGGCCTGACACCGCTCACGCCGGGGCGCAGCTCATTGCGGCGCGCTCGGCCACATGGCGCAAACTGTCGAAATTGATATTGGCGCCTGAGTCGATCGCAACCAGGGTCTGACCACGGGCACCGATTTGCGCCACGTACTTTTTGATTCCGGCCACGGCCAAGGCACCGGAAGGTTCGGTGATTGAGCGGGTATCGTCGTAGATATTCTTGATGGCGGCGCAGAGCTCGTCGTTGCTGACCGTCAACACCCCATCGACACAGAACCGACAAACTTCGAAACCATAAGCACCGATCTGGGCGACGGCCACACCGTCGGCGAAAGTGCCTACGCTCGGCAGGACAACGCGCTCGCCGGCCTGTAATGCCGCGGACAAACATGCGGAATGTTCTGACTCGACGCCGATGATGCGGACTTCAGGTCGCAAGTATTTGACGTACGCCGCGATGCCGGCGATCAGGCCGCCCCCACCCACCGGGACGAAGATCGCGTCCAATGGACCTCGATGCTGACGCAGGATTTCCATGGCGACGGTACCCTGCCCGGCGATCACATCCGGGTCGTCGAAGGGCGAGACAAAGGTGCGACCGGTTTGCCGAGCCAGGTTCAGCGCGTAGTCCAGGGCAAACGGAAAACTCTCACCGTGCAGCACGGCGTCGGCGCCCCGGCTGCGTACACCGAGCACCTTCAGTTCCGGCGTCGTGCACGGCATCACAATGGTCGCGGCGATCCCCAATTCACGCGCCGCCAGCGCCACGCCCTGGGCATGATTGCCCGCCGAAGCGGTGATCACACCACGAGCCTTCTGCTCATCGCTCAACTGCACCAGTTTGTTGTAGGCACCGCGGATCTTGAAGGAAAAGGTCGGTTGCAGGTCTTCGCGCTTGAGCAGGATCTGATTGCCGAGCGCCTCGGACAACGCTGGCGCCGGTTGCAGCGGCGTACGCACCGCGAGCTCATACACGGGCGCGGCGAGGATCTTTTTCACGTAATGCTCAAGCAAGGTCTGCTGGGTGGTGGTGGTGCTCATGGTCGTCTCCTGACGTTGATCAGAACCCAGGAGGCAGAAAGTAAAAACCCGCCTCTAGGGCGGGTTGGGTGCTGCAGTCGTGAGCTAGCCCGCCAAATAAGGAATGGCGGTAATAATGCTTGGCTGGCGGCGCAATACAGTGGAAGTCATGCCCGGAAATTAGCCGGGCGCTGATGGCAAGTCAATGGCCAATTTTACTCGGCCTCTGTAGGCTGACGACTCTGCTCATTGTCCCAAGGAAGGAAACCATGAAGTCTGTCGCCCTGCCCCTCATTGCCCTGATTGCGTTCGCCGGCTACACCGTTTCGGTGATGCTGCAGGCCGAACAGTCATTGATCGACTTCGGCATCAGCCTGATGTCGCGCCCCGACACGGCGCAGGTGGTAATTGATTTGTACCTGCTGGCGACGCTCGCGGGCATCTGGATGTACACGGATGCGCGCAAGCGCGGGCGGTCTCGGTTGTCGGTGATTCCTTATCTGCTGGTTACGGCGATTTTTGTATCCATCGGGCCATTGTTGTATTTGGTGGTTCGGGGGCTGCAAAGCCGTAAAGATTCTGTTGATGCGAGCCAAGGAATTTGATCCCGGAATTGTTGTGATTTTGAGATGGCCTTCGCGAGCAAGCCCGCTCCCACAGGGGGCTGGTGAACGCCACAGTTCCAGTGTGGGAGCGAGCCTGCTCGCGATGGCAATCTCACAGCCACCGAAGTTACTTAGCCAAGCGCCTCAGCCCAAGCACCATCCCCCCCGCACCTAACGCCATCGCGGTCAGAAACAGCGGATACGAAACCCACCACGGCACGCCCGCCGTCATCATGCTGAACTCCGACATGCCGCCGATACTTGCAATCAGGTTCAGCGGCAGAAACACCACATTGATCAACGTCAGCTTGCGCAGCAGGTTGTTCATGCTGTTGTTCATCAGGTTGCCCCGGGCGTCGATCAGCCCGGAGAACACCGTGGAGTAGATTTCCGCCTGTTTGTAGCACTGGTTGTTTTCGATGATCAGGTCGTCGATCAGGCCAATGGCTTCAGCGCTGAAGTGTTCCTTTTCCGCGTGGTTGCGCAGCCGGGTCAGCACCGCGCCGTTGCTGTGGATGGCATTTATGTAATAGATCAGGCTCTCGCTGAGGTTGAACATCTGGATCAGGTGCTGGTTTTCCATCGACGCATTGAATTTTTGCTGCAACTCCCGGGCAACCAGTTTGATCACCTTCAAGTGGCCCAGGTAGTGATGGATGTTGTTGAACAACAAGTCCAGCAACACATCCAGCGGCGTGTTCAGCCGCTGCCGAGTGCCGAGCCCGTGGAGCGGCGAGTCGTCGGTGGCGATCACCAGCAAACGGCCCGGCGAGAACAGCAAGCCGCAGGACGACACCTCGAAGACCAGGCTCCCGCCACCAGAATAGTTTTCCGGGCGTTTCCAGATCAGGAACAGGTTGTCGGGGTGAAACTCGATACGCGACACCTCGTCGGGGTCCAGGGCCGAGGCCAGGGCGTGTTCATTGAGCTTGAAATGGCTGTGCAGCAGGTCCCGCTCGGCGGCGTCGGGGTTGCTGAAGAGCATCACTTCGGCGTCCAGCCGTTCGACTTTGTGCAGGGCGCCGTGGATCAGTTGAAAGCTCTTGATCATCGGCCGTTCACCAGGCCTGGCCGCGGCGCTTGAGTTCCAGGCGACGGACAAACTCCTCCAGCACCAGTGAATACAGATCGTCCTGCAAGTAAGCGTCTTCGATGCCGGCGTCCATGTTCGGGTTGTCGTTGACCTCGATCACCACCACTTTGTCGCCGGACTGCTTGAGGTCGACACCGTAGAGGCCATCGCCGATCAGGTTCGCGGTCTTCACTGCCAGTTCCACCACCGCCCGCGGCGCTTCGTGAACCGCCAGGGTTCGGCATTCGCCGTTGATGTCCTGACCCTTGGCTTTGTGGTTGTAGATCTGCCAATGGCCCTTGGACATAAAGTACTGGCAGGCAAAGATGGGTTTGCGGTTGAGCACGCCGATGCGCCAGTCGTATTCGGTGTAGAAGAATTCCTGGGCCAGCAACAGCACCGAATGCTCGAACAGTTCGGCCGTGGCGTCGAGCAAGGCTTGCTGGCTTTCGACCTTGATCACGCCCCGAGAGAAACAACCGTCGGGGATCTTCAATACCAAGGGGAAACCGAGACGCTCGCCAACCCGCTCAAAGTCTTCCGGTCGCTCTTTGTAGAGAATCTCGGTGGCGGGCATGCCCAGTTGATGGCTCTTGAGCAGATCGGTCAGGTACACCTTGTTGGTGCAACGCAGAATCGACGCCGGGTCGTCCATCACCACCAGCCCTTCGCTCTCGGCTTTCTTGGCAAACCGGTAGGTGTGGTTGTCGACGCTGGTCGTCTCGCGGATCAGCAGCCCGTCGTATTCGGCGATACGTGCGTAGTCCTTGCGTTCGATCAGCTCGACGTCGATGCCCAACGTCTTGCCAACCCTGACGAAGTTGTCCAGCGCCTTGGCATTCGACGGCGGTAACGCTTCCTGAGGATCGTGCAGGATGGCCAGGTCATAACGGGCCAAACGCCGGGAACGTGGCACGCGCCATATCTTGCGACTGAAACTGTCGAGTGAGTGGGCGAACTGGTCTTCCTGATCTTCGCGCAACTTATGTAAGGCACCGGACTTTATCCCTTCAATGTGCCAGCCGTTAGTTCGACGAAACTCAACTAACAATATCGGGCACGGAAAGACTTCAAACAACTGTCGCGCCAGATCCTGTAACGGCTCGATATGAGTCTTGCCAAAGTACAGCGTCAGGGTAAAGCCTTCGGTATCGCTGTAAAGATGATGACTGAGGGCTTTTTCCAGGGTTTTATCCAGATCATCCAGGGCCAGGCCGTACAAGGATTTTCGAGTCAGTTCGCTGATGGTCCGCACCGACGGAATCACCTTGTGCCCACGGGCTTCGGCCAACAGCGAGCAGTAGTAGCCGTGCCCCAGGTACCTGTAGCTTCGGCACAGGTTGATCACCTGGACCCGCTTGCCTCGCTCGTTATCACGGGTTTTTTCGAGGTATTCCTGAGCCGTCACGATGTCTTCACTGGGGAAGTAGGAGGCCCAGTCTTCCTTGCGTTCGACGATGATAATCAACTGGCTGGAAGTTCTGACACCGTCATTTAAATAAGTTGCTGCCGGCAAAGTTTGCTCGGATACTTCGCGCCAATGACCCTGTACCGCTGACATAGTGATTGATCCGTTGGAGAACAAGACCTTTCCTATTAAGCACGAACTTTTTAGAAAGTCCCGTTTCGTTACGCAACTTTTACGGTGGTCATATGAATCTGGTTTTTCGCTTGGCGGTGGTTGAAGATTTGCCGGCACTGCTGGAACTCGAACAACACTGTTTCACCACGGATCGGCTTAACCGTCGCAGTTTTCAATGGATGATCACCCGGGCCCATGGGCAACTGCTGGTGGCCCAGCGTGGCGAGCACCTGGTCGGTTACGCCGTGGTGCTGTTCCACCGGGGCACTTCGCTGGCGCGCCTTTACTCGATTGCGATCGCCACCGAAGCGCGCGGCAGTGGCCTGGGCAAACAATTGCTCCAACACATCGAGGCCTGCGCCGTTGAACACGACTGCGCCTACCTGCGGCTGGAAGTACGCATCGACAACCCGACAGCGATTGCCCTGTATGAGCGCAACGGTTATCGACGCTTTGCCCTGATTCATGACTATTACCAGGACCATGCCGACGCGCTGCGGCTGGAAAAGCGCATCCTCCAGCACCGCGACTCGCGCAACATCAAGGTGCCCTGGTATTCGCAGACCACCGATTTCACCTGCGGCCCGGCCTGTCTGCTGATGGCCATGGGCGCGCTGCAAGCGGATCGCGTGCTGGCGCGACGCGAAGAACTGCAGATCTGGCGCGAAGCGACCACCGTGTTCATGACCTCGGGCCATGGTGGCTGCAGCCCTCAAGGCCTGGCGCTGGCGGCATGGCGACGGGGTTTTGCAGTGCGTCTGCAACTGAGCATGGCCGGGCCCCTGTTTCTCGATGGCGTACGCGATGCGCATAAAAAAGAGGTAATGCGGCTAGTACACGAGGAGTTCACCACGCAGCTACAAGAGACTGATGTGGAACGAGTGATCGGCGGACCACTGAACCTTCCACGGTTACTGGACGGTGGCGGACAACCGCTGGTGCTCATCAGCAGCTATCGACTGACCCGCTCCAAATCGCCGCATTGGGTGATCGTCACCGATTGCGATGAAGAGTTCGTCTACCTGCATGACCCGGATGTCGATCACAGCCAGCATCGCCAACCCATGGACTGCCAGCATTTGCCGGTCAGCCATGGGGAGTTCGACAAGATGAGCAGCTTCGGTCGAGGCAAGTTGCGGGCGGCAGTGGTCCTGTACGCCCGATCATGAGCTTCAAAACCCCTGTAGCCGCTGGCGAACTGTGGCGAGGGGATTTATCCCCGTTGGGCTGCGAAGCGGCCCCAGTTTTTCCAGCCACACTGCGTCCAATGAATTACGACGGCTTCGCCGCCGAACGGGGCGGTGCGACGTTTCGCCAAATCCCCTCGCCACAGTTCGCCAGCTGCTACAAGGGATGCGTTACTTCAGGCCAATCCTGTACAGGGCTCCGTCGTCCTCATCGGTCAGTACATACAAGTACCCATCGGGCCCCTGCCGCACATCGCGAATGCGCTTGTTGAGTTCGCTCAGCAATCGCTCTTCGTGAACGACCTTGTCGCCATCGAACTGCAAGCGGATCAACTCCTGGCTCACCAGCGCGCCGATAAACACGTTGTGCTGCCAGGCCTTGAAGCGGTCAGCGTCGTAGAACGCCATGCCACTGACGCCGGGGGACTTCTCCCAGACATGGTGCGGGGCGACGGTGCCTTCGGCGGTCTTGCCCTTGGCTTCCGGGATCGGCTGGCCGGAATAGTTGATGCCATGGGTTGCTACCGGCCAGCCGTAGTTCTTGCCTCGCTCGATGATGTTGATTTCGTCGCCACCCTGGGGACCGTGTTCGTTTTCCCAAAGGGTGCCGGTCCAGGGGTTGAGCGCCGCGCCTTGCGGATTGCGCTGGCCGTAGGACCAGATTTCCGGGCGTACGCCGGCCTGACCGACAAAGGGGTTGTCATCCGGCACCTGGCCGTCCGGGTAGATCCGCACGACCTTGCCTTGCAGCTTGTCGAGGTCTTGAGCGGTCGGCCGGTCGTTGTTCTCGCCAAGGGTGATGAACAGATAGCCGTCGCGGTCGAACACCAACCTTGAACCGAAGTGGTTTCCGACTGAAAGCTTGGGTTCCTGGCGGAAGATCACTTTGAAATCCTTGATGGCCGTCAGGTCGTCAGACAGACGTCCGCGACCAACCGCCGTCCCGGCCTTGTCGCCCTCACCGCCACCTTCGGCATACGACAAGTAGACCGTGCGGTCTTGATTGAAGTCGGGCGACAACGCAACATCCAGCAAGCCGCCCTGCCCCTTTGCCCAAACCTTTGGCACGCCACTGAGCGGAGCGGACAGTTTACCGTCGGCGCTGACCACCCGCAGGTTGCCGGGCCGCTCGGTCACCAGCATCCCTTGGTGATCGGGAAGAAACGCCAAGGCCCAGGGATGTTCGAGCCCCGTGGTCATTGTCGTCACCTCAAGGGTGCCCTGTTCGCTTTTGAAATTCTGGGGTGGCGCTGCGAAAACGGGCGCCGTGACGGTGATCAGTGCGCTGGCACACAGCGTGGCCAGAAGGGTTTTACGCAACATGCACGATTCCTTTTGTCGTTCGAATGGCTGGCAAGAACGCTGTCGTGCCGTTCAACGGTTGCTGGTGTCTGCGTCTCGATGAGGTGGATTGGGAATGAATTTCGGTGGGGTGGCGGGAGGCGAGCGATCCTGGGGATAGCGGTTGCCGACGCCACCATTGTCAAGCGTCGGAGGGCGCGGCACAGGCACTGTGTTCGGCCCACGGATGGCCGGCGCGCTGGGTTGCGTGCCTTGCATGCTGTTGGGATTGGCCCGGCGAATCGGACTGTTGTAAGGGTTGCTGGCATTGCCTGCCGGGCTCTGGGCCAACAGCAGTGAAGAAGGAGACGGCGCGGTGTCGGCCTGGGCCAGATTGCTCAGCATGCCACTCAACGCCAACGCGGTGCAGCCGAGCACAAATCTGTTCATGGGGAGCCTCTCGACATCAGCGTGGATAGAAACTTCGTTATCACGCTACGCCCGGGGTTCGGATTTGTTAACTAAAACCTCCCCGGCAAGATGTAACACGAAGTTGAGGACGCCGCTGATCCCCCACTGGACCGGGCCTCAAGCCACTGAAACTTTTGTACCGGGCCACAGGTCACCTGAACATCACTCGCGAGAAGACGACCATGGCACGGGCAATCTGGAAAGGCGCGATCAGTTTCGGTCTGGTGCATATCCCTGTGGCGCTGGTCTCGGCGACGTCCTCGCAGGGGGTGGATTTCGACTGGCTCGACAGCCGCAGCATGGACCCGGTGGGCTACAAGCGCATCAACAAGGTCACCGGCAAGGAAGTGACCAAGGAACACATCGTTAAAGGTGTGCAGTATGAAAAGGGTCGGTATGTGGTCCTCAGCGAAGAGGAAATCAAGTCGGCGCACCCGCTGTCCACTCAGACCATCGACATCTTTTCCTTTGTCGACAGCGAGCAGATCCCCCTGCAAAACATTGATACGCCCTACTACCTCGCGCCGGATAAACGCGGTGGCAAGGTCTATGCGCTGTTACGCGAAACGTTAAGCAAAACCAATAAAGTCGCCCTGGCTCATGTTGTGCTGCACACGCGTCAGCACCTCGCCGCGCTGATGCCGCTGGAGTCGGCGATGGTATTGGTGATGCTGCGCTGGCCCGCCGAAGTACGAAGTCTGGATACGCTTGAGTTGGGCAGTGACGTCACCAAGCCCGAACTGGCCAAAGGTGAACTCGATATGGCCAAACGATTGGTTCAGGACATGAGCGCAGACTGGAATCCCGAGGATTATCGCGACAGTTTTGAAGACAAGATTATGGCCTTGGTTGAGAAGAAGGCTAACGAAGGAAAAATCGAAGATGTGGAAACGGCGACTGGCGAAGAGGAGCGTAAAACCGCAGACGTTATCGATCTGACCGAGCTGCTTAAACGTAGCCTCGGCGGCAAAAGTGCCAGTAAACCCAAATCGGCGGCTAAACCCACCGCGCAGAAAAAAGCCACGAAGACTTCTCGTGGCTGATTGAAGGTTTGCGGTAAATGTTATGGCCCCTTCACGAGCAAGCCCGCTCCCACATTAGATCGCGGTCAACTGTGGGGGCGGCGGTGCGGCGATCCGACTTGCTCGCGAAGGGGCCATACGCCGTGACACAATATTTAAATCAAAACAAAAATCGCCACCAGCCCCCCAAACATCGCCCACTTTTCGAGGTAATAAAGCTTGCGGTTGCGCTTCTTCAGCGCTTTACCGCGAAGTCGAATCTTGTAGATTTTGGCGAACAAGCGGTTGATACCGCCGGTCTTGTCACCCACATCGTTCGGTGCGCCCGCCGCCGACATCACATGACGGCTGAACCAGCTGTTGAACGCCGCCGCCCAGCGATACTTCATCGGCCGCTCAACGTCGCAGAACAGAATGATGCGGTTCTGCCCGGTGGTGTTTTCAGCGTAATGAATGAAGGTCTCGTCGAACATGACCGCTTCACCGTCGCGCCAGTGGTAGTTCTCGCCATCGACGTTGATGTAGCAACCGGCATCGTTCGGGGTTTCCAGGCCCAGGTGATAGCGGTAGGAACCGGCATACGGATCGCGGTGACGGACCAGTTTCGAACCCGGTGGCAACTCGGCGAACATCGCCGCCTTGATCGAGCCGATGCTTTGCACCAATTCCGTTGTGCGCGGACAAAGTTTCATGGCCGAAGGATGGCTGTCGCCGTACCACTTCAGGTAGAAACGCTTCCAGCCCGTCTTGAAGAACGAGTTGAAGCCGACGTCGTCGTATTGATTCGAGCGCTTGATCTCCCCGGCCCTGAGCAGGTTCTGGCCCTCGGCGCGAATTTCTTCCCAATGGTCCTGCAACGGACTCAGATCAGGAAACTCGGCCGGGTTGAGGTAAGGCTTGTTGGGGATTTTCGAGAACAGATAAAGGAAGCAGTTGATCGGCGCCAGAAATGTCGAGTGGTCGCTCAGTTGACGGCCCAGTTTGTGGCGCACGCGTCCGCGCAGGTGGACGTATGCAATGGAGACAACGTAAACAGCAACAATGATCAATTTCACAACAATCGTCACATGTCAGAAGTGAACAAGCTGCGTCCCTTGCCAGCCAATCGGCCCAAGGGTCTTGTGCAGCGTCTGAATTAAGAACAGCAGTCCCGAATGGCGCGTTCTTGAGCCTATGCCGCCTGTCGGCATCAGGTGATAGATGGCATTTTAGCCACAGTTTGTAACCAATAGTTAACCTTCAACGGTGAAAATATGTCCACTGGTGCTGCCAAAGTGGCCGTGCGGCCTTAACGCCCTATCGTTTAAAGAGCCAGACCAGTACAATCGCCGCCAAACATTACGCGCCCCCCTTGGTTGACGACGGGAATGAACCCCGTCTCAGCGCACTTCGACTCGGGCCAAGCGCTCCATATGCTGCTGTCCACTTATTGCCAGATGGACCTTCCGCTTCTGACCGGGATGCATTTCCTGTGGTTCGAATAACGGAACCGGGTACTGAATCGGTACTGCCGCAACCCTAGCTACTCTGAATGCTTCGCAGGAAAAACCTTTGATCTCTACAGCTAACATCACGATGCAGTTCGGCGCCAAGCCGCTATTCGAAAACGTTTCGGTCAAATTCGCCGCGGGCAACCGCTACGGCCTGATCGGCGCCAACGGTTGCGGCAAGTCGACTTTCATGAAAATCCTCGGCGACGACCTCGAGCCGTCCGGCGGCCAGGTCATGCTCGAGCCGAACGTGCGTCTGGGTAAATTGCGCCAGGACCAGTTCGCCTACGAAGAATTCACCGTGATCGATACCGTGATCATGGGTCACGAAGAGCTGTGGAAGGTCAAGGCCGAGCGCGACCGCATCTACTCGCTGCCGGAAATGACCGAAGAAGACGGCATGGCCGTTGCAGAACTGGAAACCGAATTCGCCGAAATGGACGGCTACACCGCCGAATCCCGTGCCGGCGAACTGTTGCTGGGCCTGGGTATCGGCATCGAGCAGCACTTCGGCCCGATGAGCGAAGTGTCCCCAGGCTG
Source organism: Pseudomonas sp. BF-B-26 (assembly GCF_019956495.1). Taxonomy (NCBI): domain Bacteria; kingdom Pseudomonadati; phylum Pseudomonadota; class Gammaproteobacteria; order Pseudomonadales; family Pseudomonadaceae; genus Pseudomonas; species Pseudomonas sp. BF-B-26. Next base: position 29,692 of record NZ_JAHBDP010000103.1, read on the forward strand.
GAAACTGCGCGTATTGCTGGCCCAGGCGCTGTTCTCCGATCCTGAAGTGTTGTTGCTCGACGAACCGACCAACCACCTGGACATCAACACCATCCGCTGGCTGGAAAACATCCTGACCCAGCGCTCCAGCCTGATGATCATCATCTCTCACGACCGTCACTTCCTGAACAGCGTGTGCACCCACATGGCTGACCTGGATTACGGCGAGTTGCGCCTGTTCCCGGGCAACTACGACGAGTACATGACCGTGGCGACCCAGTCCCGCGAGCAACTGCTGTCGGACAACGCCAAGAAGAAAGCGCAGATCTCCGAACTGCAATCGTTTGTCAGCCGCTTCTCGGCCAACGCCTCGAAAGCCAAGCAAGCAACCTCCCGCGCCAAGGCGATCGACAAGATCCAGCTGGCCGAGGTCAAGCCTTCGAGCCGTGTGAGCCCGTTCATCCGTTTCGAACAAACCAAGAAGCTGCACCGTCAGGCCGTTATCGTCGAGCGCATGGCCAAAGGCTTCGACGGCAAGACACTGTTCAAGGACTTCAGCTTCCAGGTTGAAGCCGGCGAGCGCGTGGCGATCATCGGCCCGAACGGTATCGGTAAAACCACCCTGCTGCGTACCCTGGTCAACGAACTGACCCCGGATGCCGGTACTGTGAAGTGGACCGACGCCGCGGAACTGGGCTACTACGCCCAGGACCACGCTCACGACTTCGAAGAAGACTGCAACCTGTTCGACTGGATGGGCCAATGGACTCAGGGCGGCGAGCAAATCGTTCGCGGTACCCTCGGCCGTATGCTGTTCTCCAACGACGAGATCCTCAAGTCGGTCAAGGTCATCTCCGGTGGTGAGCAAGGTCGCATGCTGTTCGGCAAGCTGATCCTGCAAAAGCCGAACGTGCTGATCATGGACGAACCGACCAATCACTTGGACATGGAATCCATCGAGGCGCTGAACCTGGCGCTCGAGAACTACCCGGGCACGCTGATCTTCGTCAGCCACGACCGTGAGTTCGTATCGTCCCTGGCCACCCGCATCATCGAGTTGAGCCCTAGTGGCGTGATCGACTTCAGCGGCACCTATGACGACTACCTGCGTAGCCAGGGCGTTGTGTTCTAAGCACCGGCTGAAAATGGAAAGCCCTGTCCTGGTGACGGGGCTTTTTGCATTCAAGGGTGAAGGGATAGTTTGGTTCAGAAACCTTCGCGAGCAGGCTCGCTCCCACAGGGAAATGCGTTCCAACTGTGGGAGCGAGCCTGCTCGCGAAGAGGCCCTCAAACCCTACGAATATAGTTAGCCTGCTTTCTTTTATTTTGCGCCCACGCCATGATGCAGTTCTCCTACCGCCGCCCGCGAATGAGCCCTCATGTCTGTGCAGCAACTGCCACCACAAAGCTCCATGGCGATCACCCTGCAGATCGTCTCCATCGTCTTTTATACCTTTATTGCCTTCCTCTGCATTGGCCTGCCGATTGCGGTGTTGCCGGGGTATGTCCATGAACAGCTGGGTTTCAGCGCGATCATCGCGGGGCTGACCATCGGCTCGCAGTACCTGGCCACCCTGCTCAGCCGCCCGATGGCCGGGCGCCTGTCGGACAGCATCGGTACCAAGCGGGCGATTGTTTACGGGTTATCGGGGATTGTGTTGAGCGGCGTGCTGACGTTGATTTCAACGCTGCTGCAAAGTCTTCCGTTGCTGAGCCTGTTGATCCTGATTGCCGGTCGCTTGTTGCTGGGGATTGCCCAGGGCTTGATCGGGGTCGGCACCATCAGTTGGTGCATGGGTCAGGTGGGCGCGGAACATACCGCACGATCGATCTCCTGGAACGGTATCGCCTCCTACGGCGCAATCGCCATTGGTGCACCGCTGGGCGTGGTGATGGTTGGCGAGCTGGGGTTCGCCAGTCTTGGGATCGCGCTGTCGGTCCTGGCGCTGGCGGCGTTGTTGCTGATCCGAAACAAACCCTCAGTGCCGGTGATTCGCGGCGAGCGCCTGCCGTTCTGGGCGGTGTTCGGGCGCATTGCGCCGTTCGGCGCGAGCCTGAGCCTCGCCTCCATCGGTTACGGCACGCTGACCACCTTTATTACCCTGTATTACGTCAGCCGTGGCTGGGCCGGCGCGGCTTACTGCCTGACGGTGTTCGGCGTGTGTTTCATTCTGGCGCGATTGTTGTTCATCTCCAGCATCAGCCGTTTCGGTGGATTCACCTCGGCCATTGCCTGTATGAGCATTGAGACGGCGGGCCTGGTGTTGCTGTGGCTCGCGCCTTCGACCGGTTATGCGCTGATTGGCGCAGGCCTGACCGGATTCGGTCTGTCACTGGTCTATCCCGCGTTGGGGGTCGAAGCGATCAAGCAAGTGCCCAATTCCAGTCGCGGGGCGGGATTGAGTGCTTACGCAGTGTTTTTCGATCTGGCCTTGGCGATTGCCGGGCCGTTGATGGGCGCCGTGGCGTTGAATCTGGGGTACACGTGGATATTCTTCAGCGCGGCGTTGTTGTCGGTGACTGGCCTCGGCTTGACCTTGTTACTGAAACGCCGCGCAATGGCCTGACACCGCCCCCCCTTGTAGGAGCTGAGCTTGCTCGCGATGGCGGCGTCAGATTCAACATGGATGTTGGCTGACAGACCGCCATCGCGAGCAAGCTCAGCTCCTACAAAGATTTGTTATTGATCGGCGGTCTGCATTCCGGCCCGGGTCGGTTTGCCCAGCGCATGAGAGAAGAAACGCCCGGCTTCGGAAACCATGTTGCGATGAATGTCTTTGCGATCGACGCCATCGGCATCGGTACACAGCGCCGGCATGGCGATGATCTGCTCTTCGTTGCAAGGCGCCAGGAACACAAAGTGCCCTGCCCCGACCAGCAACTTGAAGTCCGGTGCGATCGGCAGTTTGCGTGCCAGGGCGGCGGCATTCTTGTCGAACGCTACCAGTTTGTCGCCGTCGCCGCTGTAGAGCAGCACCGGCACATGCACATCGGCCAGGGTATGACGGCCAAACTTCAGGCTCAGTGGCGCCATGAGCAGCAAGGCGCGAACCCGCGGGTCAGCCACCGGCTGCAAGTCATCACGGTCAGCAATCAATTCGCCTTGGGTGTTGCAGGCATCGCGGTCATCCGGGCGTTCCTGACAATAGCGGCGCAGACGGTCCAGGTCCGGTGTCGCGCCGGACAGAATCAGCGCCGTCTCCCCGCCCGCCGAATAACCGATCACACCGACCTGATCGGCATTGACGAAGGGCGCGAGCATTCGGTCGCCCAGCGTCGCGGTAATGGCTTCGGAAATCTGGATGGGCCGACCGTAAAGGTTACTCAACGTACCGAGGCGGCTGTGGTCTTTGGAGTTGTCACCGGGATGGATCACCGCCACCACCACAAACCCTTTGCGTGCCAGCGACGTGGCGAGGTCGTGCAAGGCCAGCGGCGTTCCGATGTTGCCGTGGGACAGCATCAGCATCGGGAAACGACCGATAGCGACTCGGGTGTCTTCGCCCGCTTCGACCGTGTAGCCCTCGAGGATACTTGAGTGTTCCTTGTCGCTGGAGGGGTAGAAGGCGATGGCACGCATCGGCTGCAAGTCCAGAGGGTCAAGAAAACTCATCTCATGGAAGCCGACGCTCCAGTGAGGGTGCGGCGCAGGCGCGGCGTGCACTGAGTTCAGGCTGCTGAGCAGGCAAATCAGTAAAATTGCACAAAGACGCACCATGGGATGCCCCACCTTGTTACTGGACCGGAGACGGTAACCCTCGATTGCATAACCCGGGCCACTATTTAATGAAATTCCGAAATAGCCAGAAACAAAAAACTCCGTATCTGACACTTGCGTGATCAGAATACAGAGTTTTTTGGGTATTGCCCGAGCTGTTTGATTTTCTTTACACACACCTTACGCGGCGGCGAACAACTGCTCGCTGATTTGCGTGTGAGCGTCGCTCATGGCTTTGGTGCGGACTTCGTCACCATAGGCAAGGCCATGGGCGCGGACGAACTCGATGTCGGTGATACCGATGAAGCCGAACAGCACCTTCAAGTACTCTTCGTGAGCAACGCCAGTCGCCTGACCCGCATGCAGACCGCCGGAAGTCGAAACGATGACGACTTTCTTGCCACCGCACAGGCCTTCAGGACCGGCTTCGGTGTAACGGAAGGTCTGACCGGCAACGGCGATGCGGTCGATCCAGGCCTTGAGTTGGGTCGGGATGGTGAAGTTGTACATCGGAGCTGCAATCACCACGGCATCGGCGGCGAGGAATTCGGCCAGGGTGGTGGCACTCAGCTCGGCTTCGTGTTGCTGCGCGGCGTTGCGCAGTTCAGCGGTGGTGCCGGCGGCAACCAGGGTCGTGGCGGAGAAATGGCTGATGGCATCGGCGGCCAGGTCACGGTAGGTCACCACGGCAGTCGGCTCGGCGGTTTGCCAGGCTTTAACGACTTCGCTACTCAGCTGACGGGAAGCCGAGTTGTCACCAAGAATGCTCGAATCGATATGCAGCAGTTTCATGTGGGATCTCCAGGTGAGGATCGCCACGAGGCGATCTGATGGGGAGAATCCTACAGACGAAACTAATAGCTGATTAGTCGGCAACAATGCGATAGTTCGTCCCACTGATAGAACAATCGAGCGTCCACCATGCAAGACCTCAATGATCTCTACTACTTCGCCAAGGTGGTTGAAGCCGATGGCTTCGCCGCGGCCGGGCGTTTGCTCGGAATTCCCAAGTCGCGGTTGTCGCGGCGCATTGCCGAACTGGAAGAACGCCTTGGCGCGCGCCTGCTGCAACGCACCACCCGACAACTGAAGCTGACCGCCGTGGGTGAACGTTACTTGCGGCACTGTCAGGCAATGCTGCTGGAAGCCGAGATGGCCGATGAAGCCGTCGCCAGCATGTCGAGTGAACCTCGCGGGCGTTTGCGGGTGTCTTGCCCCGTCGGGCTGGCCCACGAAATTCTGCCGACAGTGATCAGCGATTTCCTTGAGAAATATCCTCATGTTCAACTGGAGGTCATGTTGCTCAACCGCCGCGTCGACCTGGTGACCGAGGGCGTCGATGTGGCGCTGCGGGTGCGTGAGTTGGGCGATGAGGATCCGCTGCTGGTCACCCGACGTTTGCGCCAGGCGCAGATGGCGATGGTCGCCAGCCCCGGATTTTTGCACGGCCGTGAAATCAACCACCCCGAAGACTTGAAAAACCTGCCCGTGCTCGGCGCCCTGGAAGCCGATCGCCTGGTGCATATCCGCATGCTCGACCAACAGGGCAAAAGCTGCGATCTCACCCTCGAGGCACGATTGGGCATCGATGACTTTATCGTGCGCAAGGCCTGCACCCTCGCCGGCCAGGGTTTTACCATGCTGCCGATGATGTATTGCGAGCTGGAACTGGAAAACGGCACGCTGGTGCAGCTGCTGCCCGACTGGTCGTTGCCTGGCGGCTGGCTGCAAGCGGTCTACCCTCATCGGCGCGGGGTGATGCCGGCCGTACGCGCCTGGCTCGACCATTTGATCGAATCATTCAATGCCTGCGGGGACCGACTGATATGAAGGCTGGACGTATGAGCGAAGAGGATGTCGCGCAATTCTGTCTCGCGCTGCCGGGTGCGCGGGAAGACTACAAGTGGGGTGGCGTGCGGGTGTTTTCGATTGCCGGGAACAAGATGTTTGCCTTGCAGAATCTGCGGGGCGAATCCCTGGCCTTCAAGGTCGACAAGGACGTGTTTCTCGGTCATTGCGACCGCCCGGGAATCCGCCCGGCGCCGTATCTGGCGCGAGCTCAGTGGATCATCATGGAAACGCCCTACCCGTTGGGCCCAGAAGAGCTGCAAGGCTTGTTGCAGCGTTCCCATCAATTGGTGGTGAGCAAGTTGCCCAAGCGCACCCAGGTCGGACTGCTGCTTTAAAGCAGCGCGAACAGATGGGCGCCGAGAAACAGCTGGTCGATCCAGAACACCTGATGCATCAGCACGATGATCCAGAACACCAACTGAAACGAGAGCTTGCGCGTCTTGTGCCGAAACAGCTGCTGGGCCAGTAAGGCGCCCGGCCAGCCTCCGGCGAGTTCCACCGCATGCAACACGTTCTCCGGTGTGCGCCAATGGTCGGCGCGCGCCTTGCGCTTGTCGCTCCAGTACAGCAAGAACGCCAGCAGGCTGACGACCCCGTACGCAGCCAGGGGAATCACCGAAACCCCACGCAGCCACAACGACATCGAGCCAAACAACGGCAGCGCGCACAGGAGCGCAAACACCAACAGTTTCAGCTGGAGATTGCGAACCTCTCCTGCGGGCTTGCGTCCGGGGTTGTTGCGCGCACTGGCGTCATTCATGGCTTGACCGCAGTCCAGTCAACCCAGCCGAACTGCCAGGTGGCCAGGATGACCAGGCCGAACGCGATGCGATACCAGGCAAACGCCGCATAGCTGTGGCTGCCGATGAACACGAGCAAGGCTCTGACGGCAATCATCGCGAAGATGAACGCCGTGACGAAGCCGATGGCGAACACCGGAAAATCCGACGGGACGAACAGGTGGCGGTATTTGAAGCCCGAGTAAACCGCCGCAGCGACCATGGTCGGCATCGCCAGAAAGAACGAGAACTCGGTAGCGGTCTTGCGCGACAGCCCGAACAACAAGCCACCAATGATCGTCGAGCCGGAGCGTGAGGTCCCGGGAATCATCGCCAGGCACTGGGCGAAGCCGACTTTCAGGGCGTCTTTCCACGTGATCTCATCAACGGTTTCGGCATGCACTTCATGCTGACGCTTTTCGGCCCACAACATGATGATCCCGCCCACAACCAACGCCGTCGCAACGGTGATCGGGTTGAACAGGTACTCGTGGATCAAATTGGAAAAAATCACCCCCAATACCACGGCCGGCATGAAAGCAATCAACAGGTTTGCAGTAAAGCGGCGAGCACCGGGCTGCGTTGGCAAACCGGTCACCACATCGATGATCTTGCGGCGGAACTCCCACACCACCGCCAGAATCGCCCCCAGCTGAATAATAATGTTGAAAGCGATGGCCCGCTCGCCACCGAAGTTGAGCAGGTCAGCCACGATGATCTGGTGGCCGGTACTGGAAATCGGCAAAAACTCCGTCAGTCCTTCTACAACCCCAAGAATCAATGCCGAAAAGGCAGTCCAAAGATCCATCAATCCCCCAAGAAGCAATGCGCCACGGCATGCCCCGTTAATATTTTTTCAGAACGTTGACTGCGGTCAGCGTCGCTGCTGCGCCGCGCGCATAGAATCCAGACGAAACCATAAAAATTCCGTGAAAAATCGACTGGGATTCAGGTTTTTCCATGCGGGGCCGAAATCCTATCAGACAAGTCTGATTAACGCTGCCGCGTTATTGGACTTGGGTCGGATATGACTGATTGGCAAAGTGTGGTTGGATGCTGGCGATCATTTATTACAAGAAAAAGAAACCGGAGTGACAGCGTTATGAACAGCTTGCGCAGTATGTCGATCAGCCGACGTTTGTGGCTCATCTTGATCGTGGCCGTCCTGATGCTATTGACGTTGGGCGTCTTGATGCTCAAGCAGATTCACGATGACCTGTACCACGCCAAGGCTCAGAAAACCCAGCATGTGGTGCAAACCGCCAGCGGCATTCTGACCTATTACCACGACCTCGAAACTGCCGGCACCCTCACCCGCGACGCCGCACAGAAGCAGGCACTGAGCGCCGTTCGCGGCCTGCGCTATGACCAGAATGACTACTTCTGGATCAATGACCTGACGCCGGTGATGATCATGCACCCGGCCAACCCGAAACTCGATGGCCAGAACCTCTCGGCGATCCGCGACCCCGACGGTTTTGCCCTGTTTAACGAAATGGTCGCCGTCGCCAAGACCAAGGGTGCCGGCACCGTCGACTATCGCTGGCCGAAACCGGGCGCCAGCGCGCCGGTAGAGAAAACCTCCTACATCAAACTCTTCGAGCCCTGGGGTTGGGTGATCGGTTCGGGCGTGTACATCGATGACATGCAGGCCGAGTTCTATGGCCAGGTGTGGAAGGCCTCGTTCGTGGGGCTGGTGATTGCCCTGATCATGGTGCTGCTGGTCATCCTGATTGCCCGCAGCATCGTGCGTCCACTGCAGGAAACCGTGAATGCCATGGCCAACATCGCCAGCGGCGAAAGCGACTTGACCCACAGCCTCGATACCCATGGCCAGGATGAAGTCACGGAACTGGCACGCCACTTCAACGCCTTCACCGCCAAGCTGCGATTGGTGATCAAAGAACTGCAAGTGTCCGCCAGTGCCCTGGGCCAGTCTTCCAGTGAACTGGGCAACGACGCCGCCCAGGCCCAGCAACGCAGTCAGCAACAATCCCAGCAAATGGAACTGGTGGCCACAGCAATCAATGAAGTGACGTATGGCGTGCACGACGTCGCGAAAAACGCCGAGCACGCCGCCAGCGAAATGCGCGATGCCGAGTCTCAGGCGCAGCAAGGTCAGGTCAACATCGATGGCAGCCTGCAACAGATCGACAAGCTGTCCTCCACCATCGATCAAGCGGTGGAAGTCATTCGTACCCTGGCCGCCGAAAGCACGCAGATCGGCAGCGTTCTCGAAGTCATCCGTTCCATCGCCGAGCAAACCAACCTGCTGGCCCTCAACGCGGCCATCGAAGCCGCCCGGGCCGGCGAGCAAGGTCGCGGTTTTGCGGTGGTAGCCGATGAAGTGCGACTGCTGGCCCAGCGTACCCAGAAGTCCACGGCCGAGATCCAGTCGATGATCGAACGCCTGCAAAGCCACTCCGAAGCAGCGGTCAAAGTGATCGGCGACAGCAGCCGTGCATCGCAGTTGACCATCGAGCAGGCCGGCCTGGCCGGCGCAAGCCTGAATGCCATTGCCCAGGCGCTGCGCAACCTCAACGGGTTGAACGCCTCCATCGCCAGCGCGACCTTGCAACAGGCGCATGTGGTCGAGGACATCAACCAGAACGTCACCCAGGCCGCCGGTTTGTCCCACAGCACAGCGCTGGCGGCCGAACAATCGAGCGTGGCCAGCGTTCACCTGAAGGAATTGAGTGAGCAGTTGAACGGGCTGCTCAAGCAGTTCCGGGTGTAACGACAGTCCCTGTAGCAGCTGCCGAGCCCGTGGCGAGGGGATTTAGCGAAAAGTCGCACCGCCCCGTTCGGCGGCGAAGCCGTCGTAATCCATTGGACGCGGTGTGGCTGGAAAAACAGGGGCCGCTTCGCAGCCCAACGGGGCGGTGCGACG
>NZ_JAHBDP010000104.1:0-38335 GCF_019956495.1 Pseudomonas sp. BF-B-26
GGCTGGCCAGGTTCACACCCGCCAGGTCGATGGTTTGATTCGGCGCGGCGCCGGCCATGGCGCTGACGTCGATGCTGGTGACCAGTGATTCGCCGCTGCCGGTGACTTTGAAGTGCAGGTAATCATCCAGCGATGCCGCGGTGTTGTTTTCCCCTTGCAGCAGTTGCGACAGGTCGAGTTTGTCGATGCCCGGCGTGAAGTCAGTGACCACGTCGTGGCCGCTGTTGCCTTTGAGCCACTGGAAAGTGTCGGCACCGCTGCCGCCGGTGAGGGTGTTGTTGCCCAGGCCGCCGATGAGGAAGTCGTCGCCGTCCCCACCGTTGAGCATGTCGTTACCCAGGCCGCCGTTGATGATGTTGCTGTGGTTGTCGCCGGTGAGGCTGTCGTTGAAATTTGAACCGGTCAGGTTTTCGATCGCGGTCAGGGTGTCGGTCCCGGCGCCCCCGGTATTTTGCGCACCCAGCACGCCCAGATTGACCGTAACCCCGGCCGTGGCGTGGGCATAGCTCGCGGTGTCGACACCGGTGCCGCCGTCGAGCAGGTCGTTGCCCGCACCGCTGTACAGCAAGTCGTTGCCGGCGTCGCCGTGCATTTCGTTGTTGCCGGAACCGGCGGTGAGTACGTCGTTGCCGTCGCCGGCATTGATCACGTTGTTACCGGCGCCCGCCAGGAGTACATCGTCGCCCGCCGTGCCGGTGAGGGTGTGGCCATCCTGATAGGTGATGGTTACGGCACCGCTGTCGCTGCCGCCATGGCTGTCGTTGGCGGCATAGGTGCCGTGGGCATCTGGCGTGATGTCGTGGGCTCCGGCGTAGTCGACGGTCATGGTCAACTGGTAGTTTTCCGCCCCATTCCCGCTGTTGCCCGGGCCAGGGTTGTCGATGTTGGTGATGTGGATCTGGTAGGTGCTGTCCGACGTTGCGGTGAGGGTTTGCCCGTCCGCGAGGGCGACCCATGCGCCGCCGTTGATTGAGTACTCCATGGCGACATGATCGGCCGGCAGATTGTGATCCAGGTTAAGGGTTTCACCCTGTTTGAGGTCGATGGTGATGCGGTCCTCAGCGTGGGTGTTGTCGACCGGTCCCAGCGCCCCGCTGACGACCAACACCGCCGTCATGGCTGTCGTGTTGGCGACGAATGCACTGCGGGCGAGGGTCACCGCCTGCTCGTTACCGCCGATGAAGCTGAAGTTTTGATTGGTGCCGGTGAAGTCCGCGCCTTTGGCAATCCAGCCAGTGTTGAATGAGGTCGGCGATGCAGTGAGCGGATCCTTATCCGCATCGGTGTCATTGGCCAGCAGCAACTCCTCCGGTACCACGATGTGGTCCGACAGCACGTTGGTGATGATGTGGTCATCGACTGCCACGGGTGGCGTGTTCGCAATGACTGGGGCCTGGTCGCCGCCGTTGTCGATGATGCAGCTATCGTTCACGTCGATGGTGATGGTGGTGGTCCGCTCGTCGCCATCGCCATCGCGCAAGGTGTAGGTGAACACGTCGGTCGCACCGGGACCGTTCACGGCGTCCGGGTTGCTGTGGTAGACCGCATTGCCCGCGGCATCCAGCGTCAGGTAACCGTAGGTGCCATTGATCTGGCTGTTCAGGCCGCCGATGGCCGAGTTCGAGGTGTCGGAACCGGCACGCACGCCGACCACCCCAACTCCATCGGCATCGCCGAAGTCGTTCGCCAGCACATTGCCGCTGACGATGCCGCCCTCCACTACCGAGGCCGCGTCGGGGTTGGCGGTCGGCAGGTCATCGACGATGTTGACCACGATGGTGCTGGTGGTGGAATGGCCCAGGGCGTCGGTGGCTTGGTAGGTGAAACTTTCGCTCAGGGTGTTATCGCCATCGTTGGCGTGCGGCGTGGTGCTTGGCGCCGACGTCAGGGTGTAGGTGTAGGAGCCGTCGGGATTGAGCAGGATTTGCCCGTAGGTACCAGTGGCGCTGCCGACCAGCGTGTAGGTGATCGCGCCGGTGGCACCAGTGACCGAACCGACCAGGGTGCCACTGGCGGTTTCAGCCGTGAGGCCCGGCTGACTGCCGGTGACGGTGCCGGGCGCCAGATCCTGGCCGTCCTGGTTCAGGTCGAGGGCTTTTTCGTAGACGGTTACGTCGCTGTCGCTGACCGCCATGAAGCCGCTGTTGTGCACGTCGATGGTGATGGTGGTGGTGCTTTGGTCACCGTCGGCATCGCGCACGGTGTAGGTGAACGTGTCGGTCGCGCCAGGGTCGCTCACGGCGTTCGGGTTGCTGTGGTAGACGGCGTTGCCGTTGGCGTCCAGTGTCAGGTAACCGTAGGTGCCATTGATCTGAGTGTTGAGGCCGCCAACGGCTGAGGTCGAGGTGTCTGAACCGGCACGCACACCGAGCACCGCGCCCCCGGCGGCGAGGCCATCGGCGCCGCCGACGTCGTTCCACAACACGTTGCCGCTGACGATGCCGCCTTCGGCGACCGAAGCCTCGTCGGCATGAGCCGTCGGCAGGTCATCGACGATGTTGACCACGATGGTGCTGGTGGTGCTGTTGCCCAGGGCATCGGTGGCTTGGTAGGTGAAACTTTCGCTCAGGGTGTTCGGCCCGTCGTTGGCGTGCGGCGTGGTGCTGGCCGGCGACGTCAGGGTGTAGGTGTAGGAGCCATCGGGATTGAGCAGGATTTGACCGTAGGTACCGGTGGCGCTGCCGACCAGCGTGTAGGTGATCGCGCCGGTGGCACCAGTGACAGAACCGGCCAGCGTGCCACTGGCGGTTTCGCCGGTGTTGGCCGGCAGGCTGCCGGTGACAGTGCCGGGCGCCAGATCCTGGCCGTCCTGGTTCAGGTCGAGGGCTTTTTCGTAAACGGTCACGTCGCTGTCGCTGACCGCCAGAATGCTGCTGTTGTGCACGTCGATGGTGATGGTGGTGGTGCTTTGGTCTCCGTCGGCATCGCGCACGGTGTAGGTGAACGTGTCGGTCGCGCCAGGGTCGCTCACGGCATTCGGGTTGCTGTGGTAGACGGCGTTGCCGTTGGCGTCCAGCGTCAGGTAACCGTAGGTGCCATTGATCTGAGTGTTGAGGCCGCCAACGGCTGAGGTCGAGGTGTCGGAACCGGCACGCACGCCGAGCACCGCGCCCCCGGCGGCGAGGCCATCGGCGCCGCCGACGTCGTTCCACAACACGTTGCCGCTGACGGTGCCGCCCTCCGCGACCGAAGCCTCGTCGGCATGAGCCGTCGGCAGGTCATCGACGATGTTGACCACAATGGTGCTGGTGGTGCTGTTGCCCAGGGCATCGGTGGCTTGGTAGGTGAAACTTTCGCTCAGGGTGTTCGGCCCGTCGTTGGCATGCGGCGTGGTGCTGGCCGGCGACGTCAGGGTGTAGGTGTAGGAGCCATCGGGATTGAGCAGGATTTGGCCATAGGTGCCAGTGGCGCTGCCGACCAGCGTGTAGGTGATCGCGCCGGTGGCTCCAGTGACAGAGCCGGCCAGCGTGCCACTGGCGGTTTCGCCGGTGTTGCCCGGCAGGCTGCCGGTGACAGTGCCGGGCGCCAGATCCTGGCCGTCCTGGTTCAGGTCGAGGGCTTTTTCGTAGACGGTCACGTCGCTATCGCTGACCGCCAGAATGCTGCTGTTGTGCACGTCGATGGTGATGGTGGTGGTGCTTTGGTCACCGTCGGCATCGCGCACGGTGTAGGTGAACGTGTCCGTCGCGCCAGGGTCGCTCACGGCATTCGGATTGCTGTGGTAGACGGCGTTGCCGTTGGCGTCCAGCGTCAGGTAACCGTAGGTGCCATTGATCTGAGTGTTGAGGCCGCCAACGGCTGAGGTCGAGGTGTCTGAACCGGCACGCACACCGAGCACCGCGCCCCCGGCGGCGAGGCCATCGGCGCCGCCGACGTCGTTCCACAACACGTTGCCGCTGACAACGCCGCCCTCCGCGACCGCAGCCTCGTCGGCATGAGCCGTCGGCACGTCATCGACGATGTTGACCACGATGGTGCTGGTTGTGGAATTGCCCAGGGCGTCGGTGGCTTGGTAGGTGAAACTTTCGCTGAGGGTATTCGGCCCGTCGTTGGCGTGCGGCGTGGTGCTGGCCGGCGACGTCAGGGTGTAGGTGTAGGAGCCGTCGGGATTGAGCAGGATTTGACCGTAGGTACCGGTGGCGCTGCCGACCAGGGTGTAGGTGATCGCTCCGACCGCGCCGCTGACCGAACCGGCCAGCGTGCCACTGGCGGTTTCGCCGGTGTTGCCCGGCAGGCTGCCGGTGACAGTGCCGGGCGCCAGATCCTGGCCGTCCTGGTTCAGGTCGAGGGCTTTTTCATAGACGGTCACGTCGCTATCGCTGACCGCTCTGATACTGCAGTTGTGCACGTCGATGGTGATGGTGGTGGTGCTTTGGTCACCGTCGGCATCGCGCAGGGTGTAGGTGAACGTGTCCGTCGCGCCAGGGCCACTCACGGCGTTCGGGTTGCTGTGGTATTCAGCGTTGCCGTTGGCGTCCAGCGTCAGGTAACCGTAGGTGCCATTGATCTGGCTGTTGAGGCCGCCAACAGCCGGCGCCGAGGTGTCGGAACCGGCACGCACGCCGAGCACCGCGCCCCCTGCGGCGGGGCCATCGGCACCGGCGACGTCGTTCCACAGCACGTTGCCGCTGACGATGCCGCCCTCCTCAACCGCGGTCGAGTCGGAGTTGGCGGTCGGCAGGTCATCGACGATGTTGACGTTGATTTGCCCGGTCGCCGAACTGCCGTCCGTATCGGTGGCGACGACGTCGAGATTCTCGGTGATGCTGTTGGCGCCGTCACCGGTCGGATGGGTTTCATTGTCGACGAGGGTGTAGCTGTAACTCACAACCCCCGTGGCCGGGTTGTAGCCGGTGACGGTCAGGGTGTTGCCCAACGGGGTAGTGATCGATTGCGGGAAGCCTGCGGCAACGCCACCGATGATCACGTTGACCCCTGCGATGCTCAGGCTGGTCAGCCCGTCAGGAGCAGAGACGCTGAACGTGCCGGTCTTGGTCAGTGCCTCTGGGTCGGGGGCCGAACCGTCGGCCAGGTTGGCCTCATTGACGGTCAGTTCGCCCCCTGCCACCGACAGGCCGGTGAGGGTCACCGGATTGTTCGGCACATCAGGAACAACCGGTGTCACAGGCACAACAGGAACATCCGGAACATCCGGAACATCCGGTGTCACCGGAAGAACGCCTGTCCCTCCTGAACCACCTGCACCGCCTGAACCGCCTGAACCGCCTGCACCGTTATCCGGGTTTCCGGCCAGCCGCCCCAGGGGAAATTCGGGAATGCCGTTGAAGCCTGCGGTAGGAAAACCAATCGTCGGATCGACCCGCCCGCCCACCTCTTCAAGCATGACGAACGAGTGGCCGCCGCCCAGTGCACCGGGTGCGCCGGTCGAACCCGGTCCGGCCGCCGTAGCTTCAGCAGTCTGGGTCGGGTCATCGCCGGCAGCGATCGCTTTTTGCAGTTGTTCGACATCGGTCAGTTGCGCTTGAGTCGGTGTCACCGCTTCAGCGGTGTCTACATGAGGTGCCTGATTCGCGAGTAACTGAGGCGTCATCTCCATACTGCTGCCACGCCCAAGTGTCAGTTCCTGGCCATTGTGCAGATGAACCGCCACCGCGCCTTCGGCCCCGGTAACCAGTTGATCGCCGGCGAATAACCGGTCCCCCTCGACCAGCGCGCGTCGGGTGCCATCGCCCGCAACCGCGAACACCTGACCAATGACCTTACTGACAATACCGATGAGCGTAGCCATGTGCACTTCCTCCGCTGCCAACCGCTGTCGGCATCCTGTTTTTGCGAAGAACGTGCTCATGGCTCCTACGGGTTGCCTGGCGGAATCGCCTGCTGGCAGCGGTTACTTCAAGTAAGCCGCTACCCTGGCGCCGTTCTCGCCAAGCGTGCCGCTCGCGGGCGACGTGTCTGCTGCGGGATAAAAACCCTCTGCAATCAATGGCATCGGGATCCACTTTCGCACCACGTCACCTTTTGAGCGATGCGTAACGGCTTTGATCCACCAAGGTGACAAAAAACCGTCACCTTAAAACCGTCCGCTTCCCTCCCCTCCAGCACTTCCCCGCCCTAAGTCGATATGTGGTCTGGAACTTTCCTCAAGCCCCGATGAGCGCCATAACGCTCGTAAATCAAGGGCTTTCGGAGTGAACAATGTGCTGGATTTTGCAGAGCGCATAAGTTTTTTTTGGCATAAGCCTTATGAAAAATTCTTCTATGGTTTTCCCCAGAATGTTCTTAGCTCTGTTGTTACAAGCATGAAACGGTTTTCACTATAAATGCCGTCAAATATTTGGCGACTAATAAGCACCATTAGGAATCAGGGAGAGGCACCCATGCGCGTATTAACCCCCCTCTGCAGCGCAATTCTGCTGGCCATGGCCTGCGCTTCTCAGGCTCAAGCCATGTCATTGACGGAGGCAATCCAGAGCACCATCGCGACCCACCCGGAGCTGGCGTCTCGAGTGGACAGCCGCCTCTCGGCCGATGAACAAGTGAAAGTCGCCAAGGGAGGATTTTATCCATCGGTTGATCTGAATGCCGCCTACGGGCGCGGGTACAGCGATAACACCAACACCCGGGCATTAGGTAATCACCACACCGAAATTCTGACCTACACCCAATCGGAATTGCGTCTGCGGCAGATGCTCTTCGATGGTTTCAACACCTCGAACGAAGTCCAGCGCACTAAAGGCGTGGTCAACTCCCGGGCCTATTACGCGCAGGGCACCGCTCAGGATCTGGCCCTGCGCACCATCGAGGTCTACCTCGAAGTGCTCAAGCGCCGCGAACTGGTGACCCTGGCCACAAACAATCTGCAAGCTCACATGCGGGTCAATGATCAGATCAGTCTGCGCACCCAGCGTGGTATCGGCAGCACCGCCGACTCTGACCAGTCCGTCGCTCGCCGGGCACTGGCACAAAACAACCTCGATACCGCTGAAGTCGATCTGGCGGATGCCGAGTCGAACTTCTACGCCGTCGTGGGGCGCCTGCCCGATGAACTCGAAGCCCCGCCCTCGACCCGCGGCGAACTGCCCGCCACCCTGCAGGAAGCCCAGCAAAGCATGGTGGAAAACAACCCGTACCTGAAATCCGCCCAGGCCGATGTGCAATCGGCCGAGAGCCAGTACGAAGTTGCCAAGTCGCCGTTCTACCCTCGCTTCGACGCCGAAGCCGCCGTGGGTGCGAACAACAACGTGCAGGGCGATGAAGGCCACGACAACGAATGGCGAGTCGGCATAGTGATGAACTACAACCTGTTCCGCGGTGGCAGCGACAAGGCTCGCCTGGCCTCCGATGCGCACCTGATCAACCAGGCGATGGACGTCCGCAACAATGCCCTGCGCCAACTCAACGAGAACATTCACCTGGCCTGGAACGCCATGGTCAATGCCAAGAAACAAACCCCGACCGCCCGCGAATACGCGGACACCAGCCGACGCGTGCGCGTGGCCTATCAGGACCAGTTCGGCCTCGGCCAGCGCACCCTGCTCGACCTGCTGGACAGTGAAAACGAGCTCTACAACGCCAACCGCCGCTACACCGAAGTGCGCTACACCGAGGAGTTCTCGATGTACCGCGTGCTGGCGAACATGGGGCAGTTGCTGAGCAAACAACGAGTGGTGTTGCCCGCCGATGCGATCGCCTCCACGGAAGTAAAAAACGAAGCCCGTTTGCCTGAACTGAAGTAGGCCTGTGGAGAGATCAATGTGACCAGCATGGAATCCGGCAACATCGGTGTCGATCCGCGTCTGAGCTTCGATGACCCGCTTCTGGACGGTCTGTTGATCCTCTGCAAACTCCACGGCGCGACGGTCAGTCGCGCCAGCCTGAGCGCCGGACTGCCCCTGAACAAACAACGCTTGAGCCTGGACCTGCTGCCTCGCGCAGCGGCCCGGGCCAGTTTGCAGGCGCGATTGCTGCGCCGTGAACTGGCGGACATTTCCGTCCTCAACCTGCCTGTAATGCTAATCCTCAACAACGGCCGTACGGCCATTCTGCGACGCATCGGCGATGACGGGCAGTTGTTGATATTGCCCAGCGAAGCCGACGGCGGCGAACAATGGGTCAGCACGCAGGAGCTGGCCGAAAATTACAGTGGCCAGGCCTTGTTCGCGCGGCCACGGCATGAACTCGAAGACCTGCGTTCGCCGCTGGTGCCGAGGGTTGAAGCGTGGTTTCGCGACACCTTGAAGCTGTCGAAGTGGCTGTACAGCGACGCGATTCTGGCGAGTTTTCTGATCAACCTGCTGGGGCTGATGGTGCCGCTGTTCGTGATGCAGACCTACGACCGGGTGGTGCCGAACCAGGCCACATCGACGTTGTGGGTGCTGTCCATCGGCTTGCTGATCGGCACCGGTTTCGAACTGGTCTTGCGGGTGGTGCGCGCGCACCTGCTGGACACCGCCGGGAAGAAAACCGACGTGATCCTTTCGGCCACGCTGTTTGAACGCATCACTGGCATGTCGATGAAAGCGCGGCCGGCGACCATTGGTGGTTTCGCCCAAAGCATCCATGACTTCCAGGGCCTGCGGGAATTCCTCACCGCCGTAACGCTGACGAGCCTGATCGACCTGCCCTTTGCCGTGCTGATGCTGGTGGTGATCGGCCTGCTCGGCGGCTGGCTGGTGGTGATTCCGTTACTGGCGTTTCCGATCACGATCCTCTTCGCGATGGTGATCCAGGTCCGCCTGCGCGACACCGTACAGAAAAGCCTGACCCTCGGTGCCGAACGCCAGGCACTGCTGATCGAAACCCTCGGCGGTCTGGAAACCCTCAAGGCGTGCAGCGCCGAAAGCGAACGCCAGCACAAATGGGAAAGCACCCACGGCGCCCTCACCCGCCTCGACAGCCATGCGCGCAACCTCTCGGCGCTGGCCACCAACGGCACGCTGTTCATCCAGCAATTCTGCGGCATGGCGACCATCGTCGCCGGCGTCTACAGCATCATCGCCGGCAACCTCAGCGTCGGCGCGCTGGTCGCAACCTACATGCTCGGCAGCCGGGTGCTCGCGCCGCTGGGGCAGATTGCCGGTTTGATCACGCGCTATCAGCAAGCGCAACTGACCATGAAAAGCACCGATGCGCTGATGTCCTTGCCCCAGGAACGCGACGCCAAACAACGGCCGCTTGAACGCACGCAACTGCAAGGCGCAATAGACGTCAGCGGTGTGACGTTCCATTACAACGGCCAGAACGCTCCGGCCCTGGCCAACATCAGCTTCAGCGTGAAACCCGGTGAGCGGGTCGGCATCATCGGTCGCAGCGGCTCAGGCAAAAGTACGCTGGCGCGGCTGGTCATGGGTTTCTACGCGCCGGAAGAAGGCCAACTGCTGCTCGATGGCCTGGACCTGCGGCAACTGGACGTCGCCGACCTGCGTCAGCAAATCGGTTACGTCGCCCATGACCTGCCGCTGTTGGCCGGCAGTCTGCGCGACAACCTGACCCTCGGCGCACGCTACATCAGCGATTCACGGATGCTCGAAGTCGCCGAACTGACCGGTGTCACCGAGCTGGCGCGTCAGCATCCGCAAGGCTTCGACCGGCCAGTGGGTGAACGCGGACAACTGCTGTCCGGCGGGCAACGCCAGGCGGTGTTGCTGGCCCGCGCCTTGTTGCTGGATCCGCCGATCATGTTGTTCGACGAACCCACCAGCGCCATGGACAACAGCAGCGAAGACATCCTGCGGCAAAAACTCCACCGCTGGGTCCAGGGCAAAACCCTGCTGCTGGTGACCCACCGTACCTCAATGCTCAGCCTGGTGGATCGCCTGGTGGTGCTGGACAACGGGCGGATCGTCGCCGACGGTCCGAAAGAAGTGGTCATCGATGCACTGCGCAAGGGCCGTGTCGGCTCTGCGGCTGTCTAGGAGCTAGCCATGGCCCGTTCATCATCCGACACCTCGTCCAATTCGAAGCCGCGCGGCTACTTCAGCAGTTTCAGCAAAAGCGCCGAAAGCGAATTCATGCCGGAAACCGCCGGCGCCTCGTTGCAGGACTCACCACGCTGGTCGCGGATCACCGTGTGGCTCGCGGCTGCGCTGATTATCACGGCGGTGGTCTGGGCCAAGTTCGCGGTGCTGCAGGAAGTGACCATGGGCGAAGGCAAGGCGATTCCGTCGAGCAAGGTTCAAGTGATCCAGAACCTGGAGGGCGGCATCGTCACTGAGATTTTCGTTCGCGAGGGGCAAATGGTGAACAAGGGCGACACCTTGCTGCGCCTCGATGACACTCGATTCCTGTCGAACAAGGGCGAAAGCGAGGCGGATCGCTATGCACTGACGGCGCAGGTCGAACGTCTGTCGGCCGAGGCGGAAGGCCGGCCGTTCAAACTGTCCCCCGAAGTGATCGCCAAGGCGCCGCAAGTGGCCGAGGACGAACGCTCGCTGTACGAACAACGGCAACGTCGACTGGCCAGCGAGCAGCGCACCTTGAGTGAGCAGCTTCGGCAAAAATCCCAGGAACTGGCAGAGTTCCGCTCCAAACAGGGCCAATTCAGTTCAAGCCTGGCGTTGCTGCAGCAAGAAATGAACATGTCCACGCCCCTGGTAGGCACCGGGGCGGTTTCGCCGGTGGAAATTTTGCGACTCAAACGCAGCGCGGTGGAAATTCGCGGTTCATTGAACGCCACGACCCTGGCGATTCCCCGTGCGGAATCGGCGATCAATGAGATCAAAAGCAAGATTGATGAGTCCGAACAATCCTTCCGCTCCGACGCGGCGAAGGAGCTCAATGAAAAACGCACTGATCTGTCGAAAATCACGGCAACGAGCATTGCTATCGATGACCGAGTGACCCGCACCACGGTGGTGTCGCCGGTTCACGGGATTATCAAAGTGCTGAAGGTCAACACCATTGGCGGCGTGGTCCAGCCGGGCAGCGACATGGTGGAAATCGTGCCCATTGAAGACAACTTGCTGATCGAAGCCAAGGTCCGGCCGCAGGACGTGGCGTTTCTGCACCCGGGCCAGAAAGCCATGGTCAAGTTCAGTGCTTACGACTACACGATTTATGGGGGGTTGAGTGCGAAGCTGGAGTTGATTGGCGCGGACACGATTACGGACGACAAGGGCAACAGCTTCTACCTGATTCAGGTGAGGACCGACAAGAATCACTTGGGCGGGGATGTGAAACCGTTGCTGATCATTCCGGGGATGGTGGCGACGGTAGACATCATCACCGGGGAGAAAAGCGTGCTGGATTACTTGCTTAAACCCGTGCTCAAAGCCCGGACCGAAGCGATGCGCGAGCGCTAGACATTCTCCGAAGGCCGCGGTGATTGATCACCCGCCTTCGCGGGCAAGCCCGCTCCCACAGGGATCCGCGTCGTACACAAATATTGTGAACACCACCAAACACTGTGGGAGCGGGCTTGCCCGCGAAGAGGCCGGCACAAACAACGACTATTTCGGCCCATGATTGCGCCGAAAGGTCTCCTCCCCCATCGCCGCAATCTGCCCCTCGATCAACGCCTCGAACGGTTTTAACAACGGTTCGAAAGAAGTCGGTGCTTCGAGGGTCTGCAACGCCTGCACTATCGCCTCCACCGTCGACAACGCGCCCGGCCCCGGTGCCTTGCGCAATCGATATCTCGACACTGCGCCCTGCGCCAACGTCACCCTCGGCAGCGCCGCCAGCAGCGGGTTGAGGTGCAGCATCTTGCGCGCCTTGCGCCAGGTGCCGTCCGGAACCACCAACAACATCGGTTCATCATTTAGCGTGTAAGCCTGCAACGGCTGCGCATCATCGGCGGGAAACAACAGCCGCGCCTGATAGCCCGGTTGATTCAACAGCGCTGGCAAATCCTCGAACACCTCGCCCACTATCAACTCGGCATTCTTCAACCCTGATGCCGCCAACCGCGCGGTGTTCAGCGCATGGTTCACTTCGCTCGGATGCTGCAACAGCAACACCCGGGTGCGGCTGTCGAGGCTCGGAATCAGCGGGCACAGGCAATGTGTTTGCGGACGCAGGCAGCGCGGACATTGGATTCTGGACATGGCTTGTTTTTCCGTTAAGCGGCCTGATTCAGTTGTGCTTTGAGCAAATCGCGAAAGGTCTGGATCAACGGCTCGCGGCTGCGGCCACGACGCACGATCATCGAGAACGGCGCCTGATAGCCGAAGGTCGCCGGCAGCAGCACCCGCAAATCGCCCTTGTCGGCCCAAGCTTGAGCGTAGTGCTCCGGCAGGTAGCCGATGTAGGCGCCCGACAACACGAGAATCAGCTGCGCCTCCATACTTTCCACCGTCGCCGCGCTGTGTTTGAAACCGTGGCGTGCCAGTTCCGCCTGGCTCCAGTAACCACGGCCGACCATACGCTGCTGGGTGATCACTTGTTCAGGGATGCGCCGCTCGGTGAACAGCGGATGACGGCTGCTGCAATACAACCAGTGTTGCTCGCGGTACAGCGGCATATAGACCAGACCGCTCATGCGCGTGGAGAACGCGCCGATGGCCAGGTCGAGGCGGTTGTCCTGCACGCCGAGTTGCAGTTCGTAAGGGCTCATGACCGACAAATGCAAATGCACGGCCGGGTGTTCCTGACTGTAGGCGCCAATGGCTTCGGCGAACGGCAAGGCCTTGTCGCTGACGGTGGAGTCGATGACGCCGAGGTTCAAGGTGCCGCGCAGTTCGCCTTTGAGGGCGGCGGCGTATTGCTCGAAACCTTCGAGTTCGCCGAGCAGACGCAGGGTTTCCTGGTGGAACAGTTCGCCTTTGCTGGTCAGGCTGAAACCACCCCGGCCGCGATGGCAAAGGACCAGGCCGAGGGCGGCTTCGAGCTGGCTCATGTAAGTGCTGATGGCCGAGGTCGAGAGGTTGAGCTCCTGCTGGGCGTTGGCAAACCCCTGATGGCGAACCACGCTGACGAAGATGCGTAACAGTTTCAGGTCGGGTAATGCGTTGGCCATGAGGATCTCCAGCAATATTGATCGTTCCCACGCTCTGCGTGGGAATGCAGCCCGTGACGCTCTGCGTCACATACACGAATTAGCGGGACGCGGAGCGTCCGTGGATGCATTCCCACGCGGAGCATGGGAACGATCGTGCGGAGAAGTCTATCGTCGCCGTGGCCATTAGTTTAGAAAAATCTGAACTAAGTATTTGCCCGTAGCGATTCTTCCCGACCACTACATTTCGCAGAATCGCCCCACAGCGGTGCCTGCGTCTCCCCGACCTGCGCAACCGACATAAATAAAACAACGACGATGAGGCCTTACCCGTGGACAAGATTCTTCACCAACCACTGGGCGGCAATGAAATGCCGCGCTTCGGCGGCATCGCCACCATGATGCGACTCCCCCATGTGCCAACCGCTGCCGGTCTGGATGCTGCCTTCGTTGGCGTCCCGCTGGACATCGGCACGTCCCTGCGACCAGGCACCCGTTTCGGGCCTCGCGAAATCCGCGCCGAATCGGTGATGATCCGCCCGTACAACATGGCCACCGGCGCTGCACCGTTCGACTCGCTGTCGGTTGCCGACATCGGTGACGTGGCGATCAACACGTTCAACCTGCTGGACGCCGTACGGATCATCGAAGAGTCCTACCACAAAATCCTCGAACACAATGTGATCCCCCTGACCCTCGGCGGCGACCACACCATCACCCTGCCCATCCTGCGTGCGATCCATAAGAAGCACGGCAAGGTCGGCCTGGTGCACATCGACGCTCACGCCGATGTGAACGATCACATGTTCGGCGAGAAAATCGCCCACGGCACCACTTTCCGTCGCGCTGTCGAAGAAGGCCTTCTGGATCCGGACCGCGTGGTGCAAATCGGTCTGCGCGCTCAGGGCTACACCGCTGATGACTTCAACTGGAGCCGCAACCAGGGCTTCCGTGTGGTTCAGGCCGAAGAGTGCTGGCACAAATCCCTGGCTCCGCTGATGGCCGAAGTTCGCGAGAAAGTCGGCGGCGGTCCGGTGTACCTGAGTTTCGACATCGACGGCATCGATCCAGCCTGGGCGCCAGGTACCGGCACCCCGGAAATCGGTGGTCTGACGACCATTCAGGCGATTGAAATCGTTCGCGGCTGCCAAGGCCTCGACCTGGTCGGCTGCGATCTGGTAGAAGTCTCGCCCGCTTACGACACCACCGGCAACACCTCGCTGCTGGCCGCCAACCTGCTGTACGAAATGCTCTGCGTACTGCCTGGCGTAGTCCACCGCTGAGGATTGGCCGTGAACGAACGTGATCAGGTACTCCAGGCCGCTGCCGATCTGGTAGCCGCCTTTGCCCGTAACGATCGCGAAGCTTACTTCGGTGCATTCAGCACCGACGCCAGCTTCGTGTTCTACACCCTCGAACAGCCCCTGCTGTCGCGCGATGCCTATCAGGCGTTGTGGGACACCTGGCGCTCGGAGGATGGCTTCGAAGTGCTTTCATGCACCTCGAGCAACGCCTTCGTCAGCCTGCAGGGTGACGTGGCGATTTTCATCCATGACGTGGCCACCGAGCTGCGCATGCAAGGGGAGCAACACTTCAGCCAGGAGCGCGAGACCATTGTGTTTCGCCGACAACAACAAGGCCTATGGCTGGCCTGCCACGAACATTTGTCCGCGATGCCGGAAGGGCTGCCAACCCCTTAGCCAAACAGGTGACGCTCACACACGATGAGCGCGCCTTTATGATCGGAGCTGATCATGAATAACAACAACAAAGACCAAAGCCTTACGCACATTGAAACCTACGGGGTCGAACAGATCCCGGACAGTGAACGCACCGCAGGTCCGACGGATTTGTTCCGGATGATCTTCGGTGGTTCCAACACGTTTGCCACCGCCGTGCTCGGCAGTTTCCCGGTCCTGTTCGGCCTGTCTTTTCAGGCGGGCGTCTGGGCGATTGTGCTGGGCGTGTTGCTGGGCTCGCTGATCCTTGCGCCAATGGGCCTGTTCGGCCCGATCAATGGCACCAATAACGCCGTGTCTTCCGGTGCGCACTTCGGCGTGCATGGGCGGATCGTCGGTTCGTTTCTGTCGCTGTTGACCGCCATCGCCTTCTTCTCGCTCTCGGTGTGGAGTTCGGGTGATGCGCTGATTGGTGGGGCCAAGCGCTTGATCGGTCTTCCGGAAACCGACCTGACCCTGGGCCTGGCCTACGGTCTGTTCGCGATCCTGGTGCTGACCGTTTGCATCTACGGCTTCCGCTTCCTGCTGTGGGTCAACAAGATCGCCGTGTGGAGCGCCAGCCTGTTGTTCCTGCTGGGCATCTTCGCCTTCGTCGGTCCGTTCGATGTGAACTACGCCGGCACCGTCAGCATGGGCCAACCCGGTTTCTGGGCCGCCTTCATCGGCGCGGCGCTGGTGGCGATGAGCAACCCGATTTCCTTCGGCGCGTTCCTCGGTGACTGGTCGCGTTACATCCCGCGTGACACCTCCAAGCGCCGCATCATGGCCGCCGTGGTGATCTCGCAGATCGCAACCTTCATCCCGTTCCTGTTCGGCCTCGCCACCGCCACCATCGTAGCGATCAAGGCGCCGGACTACATCGCGGCCAACAACTACGTCGGCGGCCTGCTGGCGGTTTCACCGAGCTGGTTCTTCCTGCCGGTGTGCCTGATCGCGGTGATCGGCGGCATGTCCACCGGCACCACCTCGCTCTACGGCACCGGGCTGGACATGTCCAGCGTGTTCCCACGGGTACTGTCGCGGGTCAAGGCCACGCTGCTGATCGGTGTGATGTCGATTGCCTTCATCTTCATCGGCCGTTTTGCAGCGAACCTGGTGCAGAGCGTATCGACCTTCGCCGTGCTGATCATCACCTGCACCACCCCGTGGATGGTGATCATGATCATCGGTCTGCTGGTGCGTCGCGGTTTCTACTGCCCGGATGACCTGCAAGTGTTCACCCGCGGCGAGAAAGGTGGTCGTTACTGGTTCACGCACGGCTGGAACTGGCGTGGTCTGGGTGCCTGGATTCCAAGTGCCGCGGTGGGCTTGTGCTTTGTGAACCTGCCTGGGCAGTTCGTGGGTCCGCTCGGTGAACTGGCCGGCGGCATCGACATCAGCCTGCCGGTCACCCTTGGCCTGGCGTCGCTGGTGTACCTGACGCTGTTGAGCCTGTTCCCGGAATCGGCCGCGGTGTTCGGTCCAAACGATGCTCGCAGCAAGGGCGCGGATTCGCTCGCTAAACCGGCGTTGCGCCAAGCCGCCTGATTCAACGCATTACCTGTGGGAGCGGGCTTGCTCGCGAAGACGGCAGCACATTCAACATTAAAGTGACTGACCGATTGCTTTCGTCGGAACGCCGCCCGGAGACAAGCCCGCTCCCACAGGGATTGATTTTTGCCTCAACATAAAAAAGACAATCGGAGACACGCCATCATGGCATTGGATTTATTCGTCGTACTCATCTACGCCGCCGCGATGCTGATACTCGGCTACTACGGCATGCGCAAGGCCAAGACCAACGAAGACTTTTTGGTCGCCGGTCGTAACCTCGGCCCAAGCCTGTACATGGGCACCATGGCCGCCACCGTTCTGGGCGGCGCGTCCACCGTCGGCACCGTGCGCCTGGGCTATGTCCATGGTATCTCTGGTTTCTGGTTATGCGCCGCCCTCGGTTGCGGAATCGTGGCGCTGAACCTGTTCCTCGCCAAACCGCTGCTGAAACTGAAGATCTACACCGTTACCCAGGTGCTGGAAAAACGCTACAACCCGATGGCCCGCTCGGCGAGCGCGGTGATCATGCTGGCGTATGCGCTGATGATCGGCGTGGTCTCGATCCTGGCCATTGGCACCGTGCTGCAAGTGCTGTTCGACCTGCCGTTCTGGTTGTCGGTGCTGGTCGGCGGTGGTGTGGTGGTGATTTATTCGGCGATCGGCGGCATGTGGTCCCTGACCCTGACCGACATCGTCCAGTTCGTGATCAAGACCGTGGGCCTGATGTTCATCCTGTTGCCAATCTGCCTGTACCGCGTCGGTGGTTGGGATGAGTTGGTGTTGAAACTGCCCGCAACCGCCTTCAGCTTCACCACGATTGGCTGGGACACCATCATCACCTACTTCATGATCTACTTCTTCGGGATCCTGATCGGCCAAGACATCTGGCAGCGTGTATTCACCGTCAAGAGCGCCAAAGTGGCTCAGGTCGCCGGTACATTCGCAGGCTTCTACTGCATCCTTTACGGACTGGCCTGCGCCCTGATCGGCATGGCCGCTCATGTGCTGATCCCGGATCTGGACAACGTCAACAACGCCTTCGCCGCCATCGTCAAACTGTCCCTGCCGGACGGTATCCGTGGCCTGGTGATTGCGGCTGCCCTGGCGGCCATGATGTCCACCGCCAGCGCCGGCCTGCTCGCCGCCGCCACCACCCTGACCGAAGACCTGCTGCCGAAACTGCGCGGCGGCAAACAGTCGACTCTGGGCATCAACCGCCTGTTCACCCTACTGACCGGCATCGTCGTACTCGGCATCGCTCTGGTCGTGAATGACGTGATCAGCGCCCTGACCCTGGCGTACAACCTGCTGGTGGGCGGCATGCTGATCCCGCTGATCGGTGCGATTTTCTGGAAACGTGCAAACACCGCCGGCGCTATCGCCAGCATGGGCATGGGCTTCGCCACAGCGTTGGTGTTCATGTTCAAAGACGGTCTGGATGCCAACACCCCGATCTACTACAGCCTCGGTGTGGGTCTGGTGAGTTTCGTGGTGGTCAGTTTGCTGTCCCCTCGTCCAGCAGCAGTGGCCAGCCCTGCCTAAGCTGAACATAACGACTTGATGCTTTCTTCGACGGGTGTGGCGTCGGTTGCCACACCCGTTTTTTTTCGTCTGGAGAAAACCTTTGATGAAGATTGTTTCTCGCGATCAGTGGTTTGAAGTGAAACAGCTCAGCGACGGTATTCGCCTGATTCACGAGCCTTACATCCGCCCCTTCTATCGCTGCAACCTCTGGCACATTCAGGGCCGCGACAAGGACTTGCTGCTCGACAGCGGTTCCGGGCTGGTTAGTCTGCGCGAGCAATTGCCGTGGATCACCGAGCGGCCGCTGGTCGCCGTGGCCAGCCATTGCCATTTCGACCACATCGCCGGGCATCACGAATTCCCCGAACGGCTGGTGCACCCGGCCGAAGCACAGATCCTCGCGTCACCGGACGGCGAGAACACGCTGAGCACGGCGTTTGTCGGCGACGAAATGTTCGAAGCGCACCCGGATTGCCCGTTGTGCTACGCCGAGTATCGGGTCAAAGCTGCCCCAGCCACCGGCCTGATCGAAGAAGGCGACGTGCTCGATCTGGGCAACCGCACGCTGCAAGTGCTGCACACACCGGGGCATTCACCCGGCGGAATCAGCCTGTACGAAGCGTCGACCGAGACCCTGTTCAGCGGCGACATCATCTACGACGGGCCGCTGATCGAAGATGCCTACCATTCCAACCTCGACGACTACGCCCGCAGCCTGCAGCGTTTGCGCGAGTTGCCGATCCGCACGGTGCATGGCGGGCATTTCGGGAGTTTTTCCGGGGAGCATTTGCGCACGATGATTGACGAATGGCAGCGCTTGCACGCCTGAGGCCTGCTGTACTCAGCCGACAACGCGAGCCTGGCGCAATTGGGATTGGACAAAGGAGATATCGAAGAGCTGATCTTCCATCTGGAAGATCAGCTGGGTTTGACGGCGTTTACGGCGGAGTAAGATCAGATGCTCAAGACCGCCAGGACGGCGAATGACTTGAGGCGGTTTTTGATCGAGATTGGGCGGCATTGAGACGGGTTGCCAACTACGGACTATTTGGCATCCGAAAACCTGTGGCGAGGGGATTTATCCCCGTTGGGCTGCGGAGCAGCCCCAAGACCATTCAACCGGGTTGTATCTGGCTGACCGCGTCAAGCTATTTACGACTGCTTCGCAGCCGAACGGGGATAAATCCCCTCGCCACAACAAGCCCGCTCGCCACAGACCTCGTGTCGGTAGTTACCGGCGACGCTGCTGGCGTCGGCGTTGTTCGTCGTCAGTGCGAATAGGCACAGGTTGCAGAGGCGGTTCGATCAAACCGAGTGCAACCCCCAGGTCGTGCAGCCAGTTTTGGATTTTCTCTTTCATGGTGCCCCCTTCAGGGTAGTGCCGAGTAGCCAAAAATTCTGTAGCCACTTCGCACTGATAATAGTCCGAAGTCCTACGCAATGCTCGCCCAAAGTCGCAATGATCTGTTACTGAATTGATCAAAATACCTGACCGATAGTTCAAGCTATCGCCTGAGCCTGACTCAGCGCCGACGGATAGACCGATTGTTGCTGCTCAAGCCAGGCGTTCAAGTTCGCCCCGACCATGCCTTTGCGCCACATCAGCCACGTGGTGGCACTGGCAAATGGCTCGGCCAACGGATGCACCGCCACGCTTTCGCGGCCCGGCAGACTGGCAAGCATCGACTCCGACATCAGCGCCACGCCTGAGCCGGCGATCACGCAGGCAAGCATCCCCGGATAAGACTCGATTTCCATCGCCCGGCCCATGGCCGCGTGGTAATGAGAGAACCAGGCTTCCAGGCGCATGCGGTAGGAACAACCCTGCCGAAACGTGAACACGGAGCGCCCTTCCACATCCAGTGCGCTGAGGATCGGCGGGTGATCGGCTTCGCTGATCAGCACCAGCCGTTCGTCGCACAACGGCACGCCGTCGAGCCCGGCCAGCTCCAGTGGACCGTCCACCAGCGCCGCATCGAGACGCCCGGTGAGCAAACCTTCAAGCAATTCGCCGCTTGGGCCGGACTGCACTTGCAGGTTCACCGCCGGATAAGTGCGGTGATAACGCGCCAACAACCCCGGCAGATGAATCGCCGCCGTGCTGTACATGGTGCCGAGCACGAAGTCCCCGGCCGGTTGCCCGCCCTGCACCGCCGCCTGAGCTTCATCGCGCAGATTGAACAGCTTGGCGGTGTAGTCCAACAGGACTTTTCCTGCAGGCGACAACTGCAAACGCTGACGTTCACGCACGAACAGTTCTACACCAAGTTGCTCTTCCAGCTGTTTAAGCCGGGTCGACAGGTTCGAGGGCACCCGGTGCAGGCGTTCGGCAGCGCGGGTAATGGAACCCTCCTGCGCTACTGCCTGGAAAATCCGCAATTGGCTGAATTCCACGCCATTCTCCAAATCAGAACAAGTTACTCACTATTATTCATTTTAAAAGAAAGTCAATCAGTCCTAGCCTGACGGTCATTGATCCTCTGCTGGAATTCAGACCATGTCCCCTCTGATTCGCTTACTCGCCAGTTTCATCGCCCTGATGATGGCCATGGGCATCGGGCGTTTCGCCCTCACGCCGCAGTTGCCGCACCTGCTCAGCGAAGGTCAGATCGACCTGACTGCCGCCGGTCTGATTGCCGCGGCCAACTACCTCGGCTACTTCGTCGGTGCGGTGGACGCGATGTTCTCTCGCCGCCCCGAGCAAGTGCGCCGGCGTTTGCTGGGCGGTTTATGGCTCTGTGTATTGCTGACGTTGGCCTCGTTCTGGGCAAACGGGTTTTGGTCCCATCTGGTGCTGCGGTTCGGCACCGGCGTGGCCAGCGCCTGGGTGTTGGTGATGATCACTGCGTTGAGCCAGCCACTGGCCGCGGCGGCCGGTCGCCCACGGCTTGGCGCCCTGGTATTTGCCGGACCGGGTCTGGGGATTTTTCTGACGGGCTTGTTGGCCTTGGGATCGAACCTGCTGGGGCAGACTTCTGCAGCCTTGTGGCTGGTGTATGCCGGCGTCGGGCTGGCGATGCTGCTGGGGATTCTGCCGTTCCTGCCGCAACCGGCCACGACCGTGGCCGCCGCCCCCAGCGTCGCTGGCTCGGGCAATCATGGCATCAGCCGTTTAGGTGTGGTCTATGGGTTGTACGGTTTAGGCTACATCATTCCGGCCACTTTCCTCTCGCAAATGGCCAACGCGCAGTTCCATGGCCAATGGCAGGCCGATCTGTTCTGGCCTTGCTTCGGACTTGCTTCGGCCATCGGGGTGGTGCTGGTGAGTCTGCGTCGACAACACCCGCATGGCACTCGTTATTGGCTGATGGCGACGTTGTGGCTGCAAGCCGCCGGGGTCTTCGCCTGCTTGTTGGGCAGTGGCCCAGGACTGGCCTTGGGCGTGATCCTTTGCGGCACGCCGTTCCTGGCCTGCATGCAGCTGGTGATGCAACGCTCCCGGGAACTGGCGCCCCACACCACCCAGCGCAACGCCGGGCTGCTGACGGCATGCTTTGCCGTGGGCCAGCTCAGCGGGCCGTTGCTGGCGGCGTTGAGCAGCCATTTCAGCGGTGGTTTGCAGCCCGCGCTGGTGTTCGCCGGCAGTGGTTTGATTGTCGCTGGCGGTCTGTTATTGCGCCCGGTCAGCTCTGTCCAAGGGCTTTGCGCAAGCGACGGCGCACCCACTGCTCAGCGCTGACAAAGGTGATGCCCAACAACACCAGCACCGCGCCGACAACGAAGTTGAAGCTCAGCTTTTCGCCCAGCAGCAGCACACCGAACGTGACGCCGAACAGCGGCGTCATGAACGAAAACACCGCCAGGTTCGCCGCCAGGTAACGGCGCAACAGCCAGAACCAGGTCAGGTAACTGAAGAACGACACCACCAATCCCTGGAACAACACACTGGCCACCGCCACGGTGGTCAGGCTGACGTGGGTGACCTGGCCGCTGAGGATCGCAATCAGCAACAGGCCAACGAAACCGACAATCAATTGATAGAACAGCGTTAGCGTCACCGGCGCTTCCGACAGGCGCGAAGCGCGCACCACCACCGTGGTCGCCCCCCATGACGCGCCAGCCAGCACGCCCAGCGCATCGCCCATCAACATGCGGTGATCGAGGTTGTCCCACGAGACCCCACCGGCAAAGGCGATGGCAATCCCGACGAAGGCGAGGAAAATCCCCAACCACTGGACCGGCCTTAAACGCTCACTCGGCAACAACCAATGAACGCCCAATGCGGTGAAGATCGGCGCGGTGTAAAGGAACACCGACATGTGCGCGGCCGTAGTCAGTTGCAGGCCTTCGGAAATGAAGAAGAACTCCAGGCCAAAAAGCGCGCCGGCCAGTAGTCCACCGCGCCAGGTGTTGCCCACTTGATCCCAACCGCCCTTCCAGCAGATCAACAATCCTACGAGCAACGCGGAAATACCCGAGCGCCCGGCGGCCTGCATGACCGGCGCAATGTCTGGCGCCGCCCACTTGATCATCACCTGTTGAATACCCCAGATCAGGCACAGCCCAATCATCACTTGCAGGGCAAACCCATCGGCGCTGCGCCGGGTGGCGCTCACCGTGATACCTCGACAACACAATCCATGGCAGAAACTCGGCAGCTGCTACAAGAGTTTGACCGGTATTACGCTCAGCTCAGCTCAGCTCAGCTCAGTTCAATGCGATCGGCGTGAATGACGATCTGGCCGTTCTTGTACAACGCACCAATGGCCTTTTTGAAGTTGCCCTTGCTCACGCCAAACATACTGCTGATCACCGTCGGGTCGCTCTTGTCGCTGACCGGCAGGCTGCCATTGTTGTCGCGCAACTTGGCGAGAATCTTCGAGTTCAGGCTGGTGGCGGCTTCTTCGCCTACCGGTTGCAGGCTCAGACTGATCTTGCCGTCGGCACGGACTTCTTTGATAAAGCCCTTCTCTTCTTTACCGGCGCGCATGAACTTGAAGATTTCGTTCTTGTGGATCAGCCCCCAATGCTTGTTGTTGATGATCGCCTTGAAGCCCATATCGGTGGCTTCGGCAACCAGCAAATCAACTTCCTGGCCAGGGGTGTAGTTGGCCGGGGTCTTGTCGAGGTAGCGGTCCAGACGCGCCGTCGCGGTGATGCGGCGGGTGTGCTTGTCGAGGTAGACGTGCACCACGACATACTCGCCGGCGGTCATCTGACGCTTTTCTTCGGAGTACGGCAGCAACAGATCCTTCGGCAAACCCCAATCCAGGAAAACACCGATGCTATTGACTTCAACGACTTTTAAACTGGCGAATTCACCGACTTGAACTTTCGGTTTTTCGGTAGTTGCGATGAGTTTGTCATCGCTGTCCAGATAAACAAAAACGTTGAGCCAGTCTTCATCTTCGCTGGGAATATCTTTGGGAATATAACGATTAGGCAGGAGGATTTCGCCATCCGCGCCACCGTCCAGATATAAACCGAAGTTAGTGTGTTTAACCACTTGCAAACTGTTGTAGCGCCCGACTAAAGCCATTTCCAATACCCTCATTGCGTGGGCGGCATTCTACCCGGTTTTGCGGGCCGCGTTCGCTGACCAGCCCGGTGGCGCAAGAAAATCCTTTGAAGGGCTTAATTTTCCTGGGCTTTACCGCACGCGCCAGGCCGCTCGTCAGGCCGTTCTGGAGGTTTCCGCGCCTGCCCGCCAAGCAAAAAACGGTAATTTTTCACGATCGTTCTTAGTTAAAACAGCAGCTTAGAGACCAATTCAGAATAATAACTTGTGATTAATTCTTCATCTGCCCTGTGTATTTCGGGGGGATATTTACCAAGCAATTGTCAAGTATTTCCTGTACGATGCCTGGCCAAGTTAATTTTCTATAGGTTAATGGCCGCCATGCGTGTAAAAGCATCCAACAGCAAAGCAAAGCCAGCTCCAGCCGTTGAAACCAGCGAATCGATCAACAACCAGATTGCTGCGTTCCTCAAGTCCGGCGGAGAGATCCAGCAAATTGCCAAAGGCGTCAGCGGCCAGACGTTCGGCCCGTCCAAGCAGATCACTCTGGGCAAGAAGTAACTTCCCCAAGATCCGCCGCGTCACCTGGTCCCTAAGCGCTTTGAGCTTCGAAGCGCTTGGACTGGAACCCTCCTCGCAACACCCCCGCAAAACACCAATATTTCAAAAATCGACGAACGGCCCTCGATGCCGATCATTCGCCGGTATGCTTACACACGTCTAGATCAAGCGTTTCAGTAGGTTTTTAGTGCCTGCACCTCGCGGTCATGGAGTGACGCATGCTCAAACCCTCCCATTTACTGCTCGGCACCCTGCTGTCGTGTTCGGTCGCCAATGCGCAAATCTTTCAGCGTGAACTGGGCGACTTCGATCTCAAACTCGGCACCACCCCCAGCCGCAGCATGGCCCAAGGGCTGGTCAAACCTTCCAGCACCGGCTCGTTCCACGGTGGGCTCGACCTGAGTCACGACAGCGGTTTTTACGTGGGCCAATGGGCACCGAGCATGGGTTTAACGCCAGGGGCCAACCTTGAAGTCGACTCCTACATGGGCTTTAAACAACCTTTCGATAATACCCTCGGGTACGAAGTCGGCATGATCCGTTACAGCTACCCGAAAGTAGACACCCTCGACAGCCAGGAGCTTTTCGGTGGCCTGACCTTTCTGGACAGCCGTTTCGGCGCAGCCTTCAGCAACGACCCCGACAAACAGAACAGCACCGTATTCGCCGACCTCGGTGGCAATCAGCCGTTTGGCATCGGGATCAGCATGAAATACACCACCCACCAGCTCAACGCGCCGGTGTCCGTCGACGGTGGGTATGTAGGCAGTTTCACTGACTGGTCAGTGAAACTTTCCCGCCCGTTCATGGGCGTCGATCTGGACCTGATCTACAGTGACTCCAGCTTGAGCGGCAACAGTTGTTCCGCCTATTCCGGACACAACAGCCAATGCGACGGGTTGGTCACCCTCAAGGCCGAACGCGCCTTTTACTGATCGGCTGAACTGCGAGGCTCATCCTGCGTTCACATAAAGAAGCCCATTAAAAAAGCCAGGCCTTCGCAAAGGATTCGCCCATGTCGCGCTGGTTGAAGTGTCTCGCCGTCATTATCACCCTCAGTCTCGCCCTCGGTGCGTGCAGCCGCGTGGGCCTGGCCTATCGCAACCTCGACGTGATCATTCCGTGGACGCTCAGCGACTACCTGAACATGAACGGCGAGCAAAAAGATTGGTTTAATGAGCGCCTCAAAGAGCACCTGAGCTGGCACTGCACCACGCAATTGCCGGGCTACCTAGACTGGCTGGATCGCTTGAAAGTCATGGTCGAGACCAACCAGGTCACCGACGCCGCACTGCAAACCCGCACCCAGGAAGCCAAACAGGCCATCGCCCAGACCGCAAAGGAAATCACCCCATCGGCCATTGAGCTGTTACAGGGGCTGGATGACAAGCAAGTCGCGGAAATGAACGAGGCCTTCGCCAAGGACCAGCGCAAACGCCAGGAGCAATACCTCAAACCGTCTCTCGATCAACAGATCAAGGCGCGCAGCCAGCGCATGGAAAAACGTCTGAATGATTGGCTCGGCCCGCTAAGCGCAACTCAGCAGCTGCGTGTTGTCGCGTGGTCAAACGCCTTGGGTGACCAGAACTCGCAATGGATCGCCAACCGCGTCCATTGGCAGAAACAGTTCAGTGCGGCAGTTGCGCAGCGCCAGAGTCCAGAATTCCCACAGCAAATCGAGACACTTCTGGTCAATCGCGAGAGTTTGTGGACGTCTGACTATCGCCAGGCCTACGCCAACACCGAAGCCCAGGCCCGCGCATTATTTGTGGACTTGATGGCCGAAAGCACGCCGGAACAGCGCCAGCGGTTGCTGAAGAAAATCGAAGGGGTGCGCAAGGACTTCAACGATTTGAAGTGCCTGAAGGCAGCAAAACAAAGTTAAGCGCTACACAACTCCCACAGGGGATATGCGCGTCTTCAGGCAATCTGTGCCCTCGATGCGATTTCATCAAACCTCACCTCATCCAGCGCATCTTCCTGCTCATCCAACACCTGCCGCGGATGGTCATTCCCCGGAATGCTGCTGTCGATCAAGCTCAATAAACTCGAGCCCCGAGGCGTCAAAATGTAGTTCTCGCCATTGCCACCCTGATCTTCTGGCCGAGGCTCGATATAGCCCCGTAACAACAGTAACTTTTCGTACTCACCAGCTACCGTTTTCAGGTGATCCAGGTTCTCAAACGGCTCACCTTTCGACGCTTTCTCCGCCGCATACTGCTCGGCGTAGGGTCGTGGGGTGAACGTATGGCCAGCGCCGTTCTGCACTTCATGCAGCAAGCGTTCAATCAAATCCCAGTTATAAGTCGTCATCCTGATTCAACCTCCGGTGCCCGCCAGTGAGATGGCCTTCATAGGTTGTGACCGGTGCGGTTCGTAGCCGTTCAGCTGAGGTTTTGAACAGCACCGACCGGCGGTATGTCGAATTGGGCGTAGGCCAAACGACTAGGCTGTGTAAGTCCCCTCCCAGCACCCCGCAGGAGAATCCCAATGAACATTCAGAATCATCCCGTCGTCTCCCGAGAAGAATGGCTCGCCGCCCGTAAACAACACCTGGCCCACGAAAAAGCCTTCACCAAAGAACGAGACAAACTCAGCGCCGAACGCCGCGCCCTGCCCTGGGTGAAAATCGACAAGGACTACCGTTTCCAGGGCCCGAACGGCGAACTCAAACTGGCTGACCTGTTCGGCGGCCGTAGCCAGTTGGTCATCTACCACTTCATGTTTGGCAAAGGCTGGGACGAAGGCTGCTCTGGCTGCTCGTTCCTGTCCGATCACATTGACGGCGCCAACCAACACCTGGCCCATCATGACGTCGCCGTGGTAGCGGTTTCCCACGCACCGTTCGCCGAATTCCAAGCCTTCAAACGACGCATGGGCTGGAAATTCGATTGGGTGTCGTCAGAAGGTAGCGATTTCAATTACGACTTCGGCGTTTCGGCCCGAGCAGAAGACGTCACCGCCGGTAAAGCCACCTACAACTACGAAAAATCCGACGGCGCCGAAGAAGAACTCCCCGGCCTCAGCGTGTTTTATCGCAATGAAGCTGGAGAGATTTTTCACACCTATTCCACTTATGCCCGAGGTCTGGACATGTTGGTTGGCGCTTACAACTACCTCGACCTCACGCCTAAGGGCCGTAATGAAGAGGAAATCATGGAGTGGGTGAGGCATCACGACCGGTATGAGGACAAGGCAGCGGCCAACTGCTGCCATGGAGGGTAGACGGCACAGCCATCGGGGGCTTGGTCCGGGCTGGACACAGTCCCCATGGACACCACAAATCCCCTGTGGGGGGAGCCTGCTCGCGATGACTGGCTAACATTCAACATTGATATCAACTGATACACCGCTATCGCGAGCAGGCTCGCTCCCACGAGGTTGCGTGATGTTCTGTAGGTTGCGGCCGGTTGACTGACCGCAACAGGGGCAAATGCCCTACAACAACCTCGGAAACAGGCACCTTGCACCGCTGGAACGATGAAGCTTATAGTCCGCCGGTCGCCCAAAAAGCGACCGGGTTTGGCGACCCGACCACAGAGAGTCCTCATCAATGACAAGAGGCTCCACCCATGGATAGATACATGCCCCTCACCGGAATCGACCTGATACCGGCTTCCCTGCTCATCGACACCCAAGCGCCGCTCGACGTCCTTCAAGCCATGGCCGACTACCGCATTCGCACTGTCACTCAGGTCCTGGAAAACATCGCCTTCCGCGCAGAAATCGGCTGCGACACAGTCGTGCTATCCGACTTCTCAAAATTGCTCGCCATCCCGTTGCGGGACGGTTGTGATTTGATGGGTGTGATCGGTCGGCGGTTGCGGGCGCAAGGCGCGAAGTGAATGAAAACGGGCGACCTGTTGAGTCGCCCGTTTCATATTGTGAGCAATAGACAAATCCCTTTCACACAGAAGGTACGCTCGTCACGGGAATACGCTGCTGAGGTTGGGTCACATCGTAAACATGCTGCTCACAACGCTCACCCACAAAGTGGAACGCAACCAGATACACCTTGCTTCGTTCTGGAGCAAAAAAGGAGCAAAAAAAGAAAAAAGGGGACACCCATTGGCCTTGACTTGAGACCGGCTAATGGCTGTCCCCTTTTGGGGACAAGGGGACAGATTTATTTAATTGCCGCTGAACCACACCGGTGGCGAGGGAGTTTGCTCCTGCTCGACTGCGCAGCAGCCGCAAAACCGGTTATTGCGATTACCGGATCCGCCGCATCTGTGGGATGTCTAGCGCGAAGGAATATCCCTGATGTCGGACACGATATATTTCGGCAGGGTACGGATATAGAAAGGCTCCACGTCGGAATTATCCTTGTGAGTCAGCGCCGCCACCATCGTCTTCATATTGCGAAGCTGGCCAAGTGCACCGCCAGGCTGCAGCCCCTCGCGAGCATGGGAGAAATGCAAGACTTCGGCGCCGGCCTTTTTGACCTTGACCTGATAACTGAAATCGACACTGGCAAGGATCGTATTGTCGTCGACGATGACCGACACCAATCCGCCATTGGAGTTGCCGATCCGGCGCTTGTAGACGGTGTTCACATCCAGCAGGTAGTCGGCACTTTCCTTGCTCGCTGCATAGCGATTAGCGCTCGACAATTGATTGATCAGCTCAACGCTGAGCTGCTCGCGCAACGTGTCTTGCGGCAGAAACCGCTCATTCTTGCCGATCAGTTCAACGTCGAAGGTATCGATCCAGTAGGTAGCGGTCGCCGGGATCTGAACCGGCGAGGGGGAGATGTAGTAATCCGGCTTCGAGGCGCAGCCCGACAAAAATAAGATTGCCAACAGTAAAGCCAACACACGCATGTCAATTCGTCCTTGTGGAAGGTTATGTTAATTTAAGAGCGATATTTTACGAGATTGGGGGGGATGCTCAAGTTATTTAAGGAAAAAAAGGGGGGGTTACTGCTTTGGCTCAAATAAATTCAAAAAAAAAGGGGACAGACCACATTTAAATCGAAGTAGTGTGCTCCTGCCCCAAAGAAAAACGTGGTCTGTCCCCGTTTGCCAATTAAAACTCACAACGTCCAATGTGACGCAACCACAACTCACGCAATCGCTTAAACATTAAAAAACTTCGTGCCTAAGCAAACTAAAACCCGCCTTCCTTTTTAGAATCTCCATTAGCTCAAGAGAACGGCCCGTTGCATTGACATAGAGCAGAAACGGGTAATCAGAAAACTCTTGCTCCACCGGCTCGCCATCATAAGGATCAATATTATTTTTCAGAACAAAGTGCTCCGAACTATTATCACCATAAAGGTAATAAACACCTCCATGATAAGTACTATCTCTTTCCTCAAAAAGAATTCCAGCAAGCGCCTCTATCTGTGCCTTTGCCGAGACCAAGTTCAAACATTCCACACCGTACAAATCATAAGTCATCATTTTGGCATCACTATGCTTGGTGCACGGCTTGTAGCTGCCGCCGACGATTCATAAATCATGAAGTTAACTTCACGCCCGGCTTGCGAGCTTAGATTGCTAGCTAAGTCCCGTAATCCGAGAGCTTGTAGATCTCTTGCACTCAATGGTCCAGTACATGTCCCTCCACTTCTAAGTCCTATCCCTATAGATTGAGCACGCTGCAACAGCTCTGGGCTTGCCAGTGCCACATCAAAGTCACTAACTCTTCCTGCATCAAATGCCTGCCCTGATTTAAAACTTCTTCCTGTTACCGCGCTTCCTTGAAGTATGGGCTCCACATTTCCATAACCTGCACGTGACAATCCTTCCCGCATATTCGTACCAAAACGTAAAAAGTCATCTGCACTTGAAAAACCGCTAGGAATTACTGTGCCTTTTACACCTGCAGCCAGAGGCAAAAGCTCGGCGGTATAGCTCAGTGCCATCCCAACAATAAGGTAAGGACATCATCCTCGACAGTGGTGGGGCGATTGTTTTTGAAGGGGTGACTGACATGATCTTCCTGACTGATCACCTTCTTGCTCTTGCTATACGAGTGCTGCTCATCCGCCGCCGAGGCCAGGGTCAAGTCGCCGACAGCGCTCATGCTCACATCGCGTTTGGCGTCGATCTGGCTGGCGATAGCGGTGATATCCCGTCCAGCATTGACCTTCAGGTCCTGCCCGACATCAATGTCTGAGCCATATTGGGTAATGGTCTGATTGCGGTGCAGACCCTGCTCGCCGCTGACGATCTGTTCAGCGGAAGTGAGGTTGACGTCGCGACCGGCAGTGATCGTGGTGTCAGCCCCGCTTTTCAGCACGCCGCCAACGTTGTTGATATCGCGTCCGGCGTTGAGGGTGAGCGAGTTGCCGGCTTCGATGCGGGCGGCGTTGTCGACGAAGTCGGTGCGCTCGCTGCGATAGCCGCTGCTGCTTTCGTGGGTGGTGACGGTGCGTTCGTTGATCACGTCGCCCCGGGTGGCGGTCAGCGTGACGTCACGGCCGGCGATGATGCCGCCGGCCTTGTTGACGATGTTGTTGCCGGCTTTCAGGTCGAGGCGATTGCCGGCTTCCACCAGGCCGCTGTTGACCAGGTCGTTGGTGGCGGTGGCCGACAGGTTGTTGGAGGCGCGCAAGGTGCCGGCGTTGTTCAGGTCTTTGCCGGCGATCAGGGTTACGTCGCTGCCCTGGATCAGGGCGCCGTTGGCGGCCAGGCGATTGTTGGCGTTGGCCAGGTACAGCACTGGCACCAGCACTTGTTCGCCGTTCACCTCGGCGTTTTCCATCCAGACAATGTCGTGGGTCAGGGCCGCGGCTTGCTCGGAGGTCAGGCTGACGCCCAGCGACAGGTTGAGTTCTGTTTTTGCTGGCGATGGCGTTGTTCATCAGGTATCTGAACAAGCCTTCGTCGCTGGTCTGGCCATCGATGAAACGCTGGCAAAGGCAAAGCTGAAGATTGCGATATTGACTACGCCGGCCCAGCAAATGCACTCAACACCGCGCAAAGTAAAGGTCCTACGCCAACCTCGGAATCAGGCACCTTGCACCGTTGGAACGATGAAGTTTATAGCCCGCCCGTCGTCCACATGGCGACCGGGTTTGGCGACCTGATTAACGAGTGCGAGCGCCGTCTGCTTATTTGCAGGCGCCTCCGCATCCGCAAAACTGCTTTTTATGGCAGTTGTGCGCGGGAGACCTTCGGGTCTGCCGGTTACTCGTTTCCGGTTCGCCAACCTGCGTACAGCTGCCACCCCATTTCGTTTGGCGACGATCTGCTGGCAGTCTCAGCAAACTAAACGAGGCTTCAACTATGGATAGATACATGCCCCTCACCGGAATCGACCTGATCCCGGCTTCTCTGGTTATTGATACTCAAGCGCCGCTCGACGTCCTGCAAGCAATGGCGGATTACCGTATTCGCACGGTCACGCAGGTGTTGGAAAATATTGCCTTTCGCGCAGAAATCGGCTGCGACACGGTGGTGCTGTCGGACTTTTCCAAACTGCTGGTCATTCCGTTGCGTGATGGTTGTGATTTGATGGATGTAATTGGTCGGCGGCTGCGGGCGCAGGTTGCGGAGTGAATGAAAACGGGCGACTTTTTTGGGTCGCCCGTTTCATGTTGTGA
The DNA here is from genome assembly GCF_019956495.1 of Pseudomonas sp. BF-B-26. NCBI lineage: Bacteria > Pseudomonadati > Pseudomonadota > Gammaproteobacteria > Pseudomonadales > Pseudomonadaceae > Pseudomonas > Pseudomonas sp. BF-B-26. The sequence continues at coordinate 31,266 of NZ_JAHBDP010000104.1, forward strand.
GCAATAGATAAATCCCTTTCACACAGCAGGTATGCTCGCCACGGGAATACGCTGCTGAGGTTGGGTGACATCGTAAACATGCTGCTCACAGCGCTCACCTACAAACTGGAACTCAACCAGATAGACCTTGCTTCGCTCTGGCGTAAAGATGCTTTTCAGCGGACCGCAACTATAGGAACCCCCAGCGCCCCTGCCATTCGAATATCCCGACACCTCGAAAGGCTTGTCGGCATCGGCCTGTACTTCCAACTGCGGGAAGCGTTTAACAGTGGCGCTATTGGCCACTTCGTTGAGTTTGGCGATCCAGCCGAACACCTTGCCCTGGCCGGAATCCACCACGGTCCCAAGCACCTCCATACGCTGGTCAGGATCTGCTGCACGCCTGATCGCGAACTCTACCGGAGAAGTGTTACCCGACGCTTTCATGATGACCTTGGCGTGCTGCGCATCGACAGCTACCGTATTTTGGTGCAGTTGGATACCGTCTTTCAGCAAACTGGGGGACGAGTCCCTGACGTTGGAATGGCAGCCTGACAATGTGAAAATCAGGATTAGTATTGGCAGTGGGATTCTTTTCACTTCTAGATATCCTTATTAAATGTATGCCCGGTGGAAAACGAAGTGGAAAGATTTGTTTTCCTGCGATGCCAAATAAAATAAACCCGCTTCTACCTTCCCTCTCACGAGTCGTACCTTAGCCTTGACTGAAGGCCGGTTAACGGCGTCCCTTTTCCATTTCTATTTCTTCAGGAAGCCCACTCCGTTTTATCAGGAAAATGACCTTCCCGCCAAAGACGCACTAACTTCGTTGCGGCTCTTTTTGACCACGCTCCATTTTTATCCAGAGGGCACTCTTTCAGCACACGAATAGATTCGCCATCTTTATCCATCTGAATGAATCCAACATCCAAGTTCCGGCCAAACGTGTATTCAACATACTCTTCAGTTTCTGCGACCTTATCCATCTCTATATAAAAGGCCATATAACCCTTCTCAGTTACCTAATAGACTTGGGCATCTCCAAAAAAATAGACATATTTATTTCCTGACCAGCACATCGGCCAAACAAATAAATCCGCCCCCATTCCTGCAGTCCCCATTCCTTAACTAGATCCAATTAAGTTCTATGCTACACGAGCCTCCTCTTGGATCTATTTGAGAAGTTATAGACCCCCAAGCAAATTCATAAGCCACCAAGATTTCATTCTTTTTCTGAGGATCACCAAGCAAATTTTTCAGAAAATTGTCATGTTTTTTCTTGAGTTGCTCGAGGTCACGCCCATGTTCATTTTCCAGCGCAAAGCCGAACATTTTCAGACTATCTTTGAAAAAATTGAAAGTTACATTAACCTCATGCCCAAGAATAAAATGAAGCCGACTGGATCGCAGCACCCAACCATTGCCCATATCTATATCATGATCAAACTTCACTCCCTGATTGATAACAGCAATGACGGACACATCCTTCCTAATCACTATGCAATCATCAAGATAAATACAACCATCTTTAAGATCTTTTAATTCCGACATAGTGCTACCTCTTAAATGGAATTGAATACAATGGGATCAAGACATTTTCAAGGCCTCTGCATCAAAACAAATGAACCCACCACTTTCATCCCATGAAGACTATACGTTTTTTTCCCGCCTCCATTATGCCCTCCTGAATATAGATCAGAAGGCCCAAACTTTATTCAGGATGGGACACCAAACAAACCCGCTCTTTTTCGCTCACTTACTACCTAACAATAGTGCGCCTACTGCATCTATTGAAATCTCATCTAATTGTAGCGACAACAAATTAGCCAACGAATAGCCCATCTTTTCAAATATCTGCTCATTTGAAGAAACGTCTCCAAAGGCTGCATAGCATATCTCAATCAGTCCAGGACCAACGTCCAAACCATCAGAAAAAGCGCGTTTCAAGCCTGCAACTGAAGCATTGGCGTACATGGTAGGCAAACCAACATTAATTGTTTCGAAATTACTAATTAAAGAATCCTGATACACCTTACTAGCACAAGCCTGCTTTGTGACTTTAATACTAATCATGGAGCCATACGACGGAAAGTAACGCAAACCCAATAAGCCATATATTGTACGCCCCCCTCTAGGGAGCATGACTTCAAGAACCAAGGAGCGTTCCACGGAATTATTAAATCGAACATTTGAAAAAGGTAAAACACTTTCTTCAACATCGAAAAGACCGCAGAAAGCCACATGAGGCTCGTTACACCAAATCCGAAGCTCCCCTAATTGCCCAACGCGACCACTCATCATTACTGACGACTCCAAAACTTCAACCAATTTGGATTAAAAGAGCCAGGCTCAATAGCGTTGATTGCATTAATAACATCTGGATGATAAACACTATACGGAGACACCTGATACTTATTCAGCGCTCCTTGGTGTGCCTTACTATAATCAAATCCTCGCATCATCATTGTAGACTCCGACAACTCATGAATATAGAAGCTCGCATCTGCACCGTCTATTGGTCGCCCCTCGGCCAAAGCAGACCGCAATCTACTAATCATCAGATCATTTTCAGGCACGGATCCAAACTGCGCCAGATGAGTTTCAACAATACTTAAACCTTTATCTGAAATATTGACTTGTCGGTCCGTCAACTTGCCAAGCGCTCCTCCACCCTCCGCTCCCTCAAGGAAAGCACCAGTACCGCCTTGAAAGAACCCCTTTGCCCCCGCACCAACCTCGCCCAGCTTCCCAACCCGCCCAGCCGGCAACAGGTTAATTGCCATTTCCGCATCATATTTGGCTCTAACTGCCGCGCTAGCGGCCGTGTTGCCCTGCAGTTCATACAGAGAGGCCAATATCTCTACATCGTTCTTGTTATCACGATAGCTGTTGAACAGCCTATCGGGGCTCGCCATAGACAACAAGAGACCATTTGCGATCTGGCTTGTTGTATCCGCCGGTTTGTTGAGAAGGCTGCTGCCCAGCGCCCAGAAATTGGTCGCTATGCCCGTAGCCGCGTTCCAGTACCCCTGTGGCGAGCCGGTGAGAACACCCATCGAGAAATCACCGAAACCCTCACGAAAATTCAGATTCTTTTCATAAAAATCCTTGTTGCGGAAGTCTTCAACTTTTGGGATGTAGTTGAAATTCGGATTCAGATAATCGCCGTACAGCCGATTATCCGCATACGCCTCAGGGTGGTTAACACGGTAATTTTGAAGCAGACGAGCCGTTTCGTTTGGCGTGTAGGTCTTTTTGTCACTGAACACAGGGACATCTTCGTTGACCGTCGCAGTGACATCGTAGCTATCCGCCAATGGGGCTAATGCAATACCCAAATACTTGAGGGTCATGTCATCAGGAGCCGTCGCCTTGGCGTCAATGACCGTACGCCAGCCCGCATCGGTGTAGTAAACCAATGCCCTGGCCAAGCGCGTTTCCGCCTCGGCTTCGGTAATCCCTGCGTCTTTGGCCAATGCTTGTGCTTGAGCCTTAATCAGCGGAATTTCTGCCGGGTGCATCTGACGGTTGAACTGCTCAACATTGGCAGCAATAGCGGCACCGCTCATCTGTGCAACCGAACCACCGCCTCCGGCTGCCGCCCCCAGTCCTGCGGCGATCAAAGTCCCGAATGCATCCCGGCTTGCCACGCCGATACCGTAACCTTTCAGCACCTCATCCAACGCCGGCATGATTGCTGCCGACGCGCCTGCGCTAAGGGCACCGTTTACTACCGAGCCACTCGATAAGCCTTGTACGGCACCGGCCAGGCTGTGCAACAAGACACGTGCAGAGCCACCTTCAGCCCACGCCGCTTGCAGGGCCGTGTCCTTGTTACGTATTGCGTCCGCCAGTTGTTGATCGGCGTAGTTGCCTATCGTTCTGAAGGTATCCGCCGCTGTGGTATTGGCGACAACGCCTATCGCCGTCGCACCGCTTACACTCCCCAAACCGGCGGCTATCACGCCAGCGGCGATATCCGCCATAAAGCGTTTGTCGCCGCCTGCTCGCCAACTGTCGAACTCATTGATTGCAGCCTGACGTTCCTCCTCAGTCGTCGCGGATTTGATTTTGTCACTGGCTGCTTGCTGCTGAGCATTGGCTACTTTGTTGATGATGTTTTTGGACAGTGCGACCGTGCTCTGGATTAGATCAATCCGCTCCTGAATCGCTTTTTCATCAGGTTTGTCCAGCGTCTGATTGGCGTTTGCGGTATCGCGATTCAGTCCAACCAGATCATTCGCACCCTCAGCGTTGCGCACGATGATGGTGCCTTCGCTGACAGCACTGCGGGTGCTGCTGTGGTCCGAATCGTTCAGTGACAGCGGAACGCTGCCGCCCACGCTTGAGCCGGCGTTGCTGCCGTAGGAAGCCGAAAAGCCTGCCGACTGGGCGCTGATGTCGCTGGTATTTTTGATGTCACTGACGATCAGACGATCAGTGCTGAGCAGGTTCTTGTCGGCAGACGCCTCACTGGCAATCACCGCACCTTGCAAGGTGGTGTTTTTACCGACGGTGATGTCGTAACCGCCCTTGCCGGCGAACAAACCGCTCTGGTCTGTTACAGCCTTGTACTCACTGTTCATGTTGCCAGCGGCCAGGCTTCCAGACACGGCCACGGTTGAGCCGTAGCAGAACGGCGGAATACAGATGCTGCCACCGAAACCGGCACTGCCCTGTTTGCTCTTCTGGGACTCGGTGTCCTGGCGCGAGGTGATGGTGAGGTTGCCGTCAATCAACGCGTTGATGCTGTCGGCCCGTACCTGAGCGCCAGCCAGGGTCGTGTCCTGCCCACTGTGAAGGGATAGAGAACCGGTATCCAGGGTCGTGTTGACTTGGGTAACGGAGCTACCGGTCCCCATGCTCTTGGCGATGGACGCTCCCAGGTCAAGGGTGAATCCATTCTGCTCGCCGAGGTTGAAGCTGGCGCCAATGGCCGTTTTGTTGTTGCTGTTGTTATTGGCCCAGTTGGCGGTGTTCTGCGCGCTTTCCAGGGTGATGTTGTTTTTAGCCAGCAATACGGTGTCGGCGGCTTTCAAGCTGCTGCCAATCACATGAATATCACCCACCGTTCCCGGCGCACCGCCATCGGCGATGATCAATAAGTTTTTGCCTGCATTGAGCGTGCTTTGCTTGGCAGTCTGACTGGTGTACTCGCTGGTGCTTTTGCTGTGGGTATTCGCCAGTTCGGTGCCAATCTTGATCAGGGACCCATTACTGGCAGTGCCCTGCTTTTTCCCATAATCCGAGCCGGCGCCTTCGGCGTCGCCGCCCATACCTCCCAGATCGTTGAACGCCATTGCCGCTTGAGCCAGCTTCACCGCTTTGAGTCGGGGGTCATCTGCGTTATTGGCCGCTTTTACTGAACTGCGAATCGTATTGACCGTATCGACGATCGTGCCGCCAATGACCCGCCCCACCGCCAAACTGCTGCTCTTGTCGGTACTGCTCTGGCTCGCGCTTTCCATCCCGGCAGCGATGGTCACCTTGGAACCGATCAGACTCATGTTCTTGGTGCTGACGAGGTCACTGGCGATCACGCTCAGTTCACGGCCACTGGTGAGACTGACGTTCCCCTCGCTGGAGCCAATAGTGCTACCAGTCAAAGTGGTTTGCGCGGACTTACCGGTATGGTTCTGTCTGCTGACCGACAGGTGCTGGTTGCCGGTGATGTCATCAACACCCAGGTTATTGGCGGTCAGTATGCCGCTCAGATCACGATTTTTTTCCTTATGGAATTCGTCACGAGTGAAGGTGTTTTCTGCCGCATTGATAGTCAGGTCGCGACCGACCTGTACGGTCAGATCCTGGGTACTGACCAGGGATGAGCCGGTGATAGTGGCGTCACGATTGGCCACCACATTCACAGTGTTACCCGAGATGACGCTACCGACAGCGGTGGTTTGGGTTTCTGTCAGCTTGTCCTGCATCTTGCTCGACTTGAAACCGCCCCAACTGCTTTTACTGGAGCTGCTCTCATGACGGGCACTATTCGAATCAGTGACTGCAACGATCTGCACATCATTGCCGGCCACCAGTTGCACACCGCCTTTATCGGCCGCGATCTCGCTGCCTTTTATCAGCATGTCATTGCCGGCCAGCAGCGTACTGTTGCCGCCGGAGGTCACTGCGCTTGCGATGTTGGTGTTGCTGGCCACCTCGTCGAGTCGACTCTTCTTGCCCGAGGAGCTTTTCTTGGTTTTGCTGTAGAAGCTGTAATCGCTGTCTTCTGCACTCTGGAGCGTGAGGTTATTGGCCGCAAACAAATAGGCCTCATCCCCCGCACTCACCCGGCTGGCAATCAGGTCCAGATCCTTGCCTGCACTCAGGGTAATGTTGCCCCCCGCATTAACAGTGGTGGACACCTGACTGACATGATCGTCCTGACTGGTCACCTTCTTGCTCTTGCTATACGAATGCTGCTCATCCGCCGCCGAGGCCAGGGTCAAGTCGCCGACAGCGCTCATGCTCACATCGCGTTTGGCGTCGATCTGGCTGGCGATAGCGGTGATATCCCGTCCAGCATTGACCTTCAGGTCCTGCCCGACATCAATGTCTGAGCCATATTGGGTGATGGTCTGATCCCGGTGCAGCCCCTGCTCGCCGCTGACGATCTGTTCAGCGGAAGTGAGGTTGACGTCGCGACCGGCAGTGATCGTGGTGTCAGCCCCGCTTTTCAGCACGCCGCCAACGTTGTTGATATCGCGTCCGGCGTTGAGGGTGAGCGAGTTGCCGGCTTCGATGCGGGCGGCGTTGTCGACGAAGTCGGTGCGCTCGCTGCGATAGCCGCTGCTGCTTTCGTGGGTGGTGACGGTGCGTTCGTTGATCACGTCGCCCCGGGTGGCGGTCAGCGTGACGTCACGGCCGGCGATGATGCCGCCGGCCTTGTTGACGATGTTGTTGCCGGCTTTCAGGTCGAGGCGATTGCCGGCTTCCACCAGGCCGCTGTTGACCAGGTCGTTGGTGGCGGTGGCCGACAGGTTGTTGGAGGCGCGCAAGGTGCCGGCGTTGTTCAGGTCTTTGCCGGCGATCAGGGTCACGTCGCTGCCCTGGATCAGGGCGCCGTTGGCGGCCAGGCGATTGTTGGCGTT